>JBOGOY010000682.1:0-3222 GCA_050748185.1 Pyrinomonadaceae bacterium | reverse complement strand
CTCCGGCGCGCGCCGCCTTCTGGAAAGTCTCGCGCTGCGTGCGACCGACCCACTTTTCCTTCTCGATGATTTTCTGCGGATAGCCGAGCCGCCCAAACTCGGCGACGATGTAATCGTCGTTGTAAATGTCGGCGACGAGGTACGTCCCGCGCTGCTTCATCAACTGGATCCCCTCGTCGTCGAGAAAAGAGCCGTGCTCGATCGAGGCGACGCCGGCCCGGACCGCGCGCTTGATGCCTTCGGCCCCGTGGGCGTGCGCGGCTACACGCTTGTCCCACATCGCGGCCTCTTCGACCGCGGCGCGCATCTCGGCCTCGGTGTACTGCGGCGCGCCGACCGACTCTTCTTCCGACAGCACGCCGGCGGTCGCGATCAGTTTGATGAGATCGGCGCCGTTCTTGATCTCGACGCGGATCAGCTTGCGGACTTCGTCCGGCCCGTCGGCGAGGCCCGAGAATTGGCCGAACTTGAGATAGGGCGAAAACCCCGTCGTGTCGGCGTGGCCGCCGGTCGCGCCGACGGCGAGCGTCGCCACCTGCATCCGGGGACCAACGAGTTGCCCCGCGTTGATGGCGTTCCGCAGCGCCACATCGATAAATTCGCCCGCGCCCACGTCGCGAACGGTGGTGAAGCCGGCCTCGACGGTGCGCCGCGCATAGACGTGCGCGATGACGGCGTAATCGATCGGGCTCTTGCGAAAGAGGTCTTCGTAATAGTTGGTCGGCTGCGAAGTGACGTGCGTGTGACAGTCGATCAGCCCCGGCATCAGCGTCGCGCCGCCGAGGTCGATGACCTGCACGCCCGCCGGGAGCGGAAGATTCGCGCCGACGGCCACGATCTTCTCGCCTTCGATCAGCACGACCGGGTTATTGACGACGTTTCCCGCCCGCGGATCGATCATCCGCGCGGCGCGCACCGCGATCCGGCGCGGCGCGGCGCTCTTCGCGTCAGTCGTCTGTGCGGAGATGTGACTGACGAGCGGCAAGCAGATGAGCGAGAGCGAGAGCAGCAGGTTAAAGAAGCGTGTGGAATATACTATCACTTTGTGTCCTCTGGGAGGGGGGTTTGGTGTTGGAGACAGCGAGACAATTTAACCGCAAAAGACGCAAAGTGAAAACACGCAAAGGGCGCGAAGGTTTCCCTCCGCGCCCTTCGCAGTCTTTCTTCGCGTCCTTTGCGGTTAACCTTCTGCCCGCTTTTATTGCCGGACTTACTCAGAAGTGACAGGTAAACGGTGACAGGTGAGAGGAGCAAAAAGTGAATAGTGACAGGCGACAAGTGGTATAGGGAGAACTGCTCTTTCTGATCACCTGTCACTCATCACCGTTTTTGCTTGTCACCCGTCACCCGTCACTTCTGAGGACTTAGCCTTTCTTGATCTCGATGTGTAGTTCTTCGAGCAGGCGCGGCTCGACCTCGCCCGGCGATTCGATCATCAGGTCGGCGGCCGAGGCGGTCTTGGGGAAGGCGATCACATCGCGGATGTTCTCGGTGCCGGCGAGGATCATCAACAGCCGATCGATACCGGGGGCGATGCCGCCGTGCGGCGGTGTGCCGTATTCGAGCGCGTCGAGGAAAAAGCCGAAGCGCGTGCGCGCTTCTTCCTCCGTCATCCCGAGCGCCTTGAAAATGAGGCGCTGCACGTCGCGCCGGTGAATCCGAACCGAGCCGCTCGCCATCTCGACGCCGTTGATCACCGGGTCGTAAGCCTTTGCGCGCAGTTGCCCGAGCAGCTCGGTCTCCCCGCCCTCGACGGCGCGCTCAAGAAGCGGCAAATCATCGTCGAGCGGCGAGGTGAACGGGTGGTGCATCGCGTAGTAACGCCCGTCGTCTTCGTTCAACTCGAACATCGGGAACTGGTTGACCCACAGCGGCGCATAGGTGTTTTCGGAGATCTGTTTATTGCGCCGCGCGACTTCATTCCTCAGCGCGCCGAGGCTCGCGGCGACTACCTTTTGCCGGCCCGCGACGATTAACACCGCGTCGCCGTGTCGCGCGCCGGCCATCTCGCTCACGCGCTTAATTGTCTCCTCGCCGAGAGCTTTCAGCAGCGAAGACGATAACTCGTCGCCCAACTTGATCCACGCGAGCGCACCCGCGCCGTAACGCTTGACGAACTCCTGCAACTCGTCGAGTTGCTTGCGCGAAAGGTTCGCGCCGCCGCTGACAGCGATGCCCTTCACCGCGCCGCCCGCTTCGAGCGCGGAGACGAACGGCGCGAAACTGGTTTCTTCGAGTGCCCCGACGAGGTCTTGCAGTTCCATTCCAAAGCGCAGGTCGGGCTTGTCGCTACCGAAGCGGCGCATCGCCTCGGCGTAGGAAAGGCGCGGGAAAGGCACCGGCAGTTCGACGCCGATGAGCTTAAAGACCGACGCGAACAGTCCCTCGATGAGCGCGTAGACGTGCTCTTCGGTGGCGAAGCTCATCTCCAAGTCGAGTTGCGTGAACTCGGGTTGGCGGTCGGCGCGCAGGTCTTCGTCGCGGAAGCAGCGCGCGATCTGGTAATACTTGTCGAGCCCCGCGATCATGCACAACTGTTTGAAGAGTTGCGGCGACTGCGGCAGCGCGTAGAACTTGCCGGGAAAGGTGCGCGACGGCACGACGTAATCGCGTGCGCCCTCGGGCGTGGACTTGATGAGCACCGGCGTCTCGATCTCCGTGAACCCGGCGGCGTCCATGTAGCGGCGGATCTCTGTGAGCACCCGGTGGCGCAAACGCAGATTGGCCTGAAGCTGCGGCCGGCGCAGATCGAGGTAACGGTATTTGAGGCGCAGGTCTTCGGCGGCGAGCGCTTCGGGCGTGGCGACTTCGAGTTGGAAGGGCGGCGTGCGCGCGTCGTTCAGCACCCACAACTCGCGTGCGCGCAGTTCCACGTCGCCGGTCGCGAGCTTCGGATTACGCGAGCCCTCTTCGCGCGCCACCACCTCGCCGCGCACCGCGACGACGTATTCGCCGCGCGGCCCCTTCGCTTTAGCGTGCGCCTCGGGCGCGGCCTCTTCGTCAAAGACCACCTGCGTCATACCGTCGCGGTCACGCAGGTCGAAGAAGGTCAGGGGACCAAAGTCGCGCCGCCGCGCCACCCAGCCCATCAACAGCGCCGTCTGCCCCGTGTGTTCGGGGCGCAATTCGCCGCACGAGTGCGTGCGTTCAAGGTTTCCTAAGTGATCGAGCACAGTAACTAGCCACCTTAAAATTATTCACCACAAAGGCACAAAGACACGA
>JBOGOY010000681.1:0-3222 GCA_050748185.1 Pyrinomonadaceae bacterium | reverse complement strand
ATCCGCCATCGAAGCGTCCGCCATCCGCACTGACTTTCTTACGCTTAAACTATTCGTTATGGAGAGAGTGAAAATCAACAGCGAGAGTCGCGTCTTTCAGACGGCGGTGACGGTCGTGGGCAACGCCCTGTGGCTGTGGTCGTGCGTGATGCTCTGCGCGACTTACGCCCTCCCGGACCAGTTGACGCTGTTGCTGGCACTCGCGGCGGTGGTCGTCATCGGGATGTTTCAGGTTACCTTCCGTTTGCCGTCGGGCCTGAAGTTTACGCGGGAGAGCTTCAACTTCAGTCTGGGCGACGCCGTCATCCTGCTCATCGCCTGCTGGTACGGGTTCTTCCCGACCATCTTCGTCGCCGGCATCGAAGGCTTCACCTCGTCGCGGCGCAGCGTCCGGCGGCTGTCCAGTAATTTCTTCTCTTCGAGCATGCTCTCGCTGGCGGCGGCGGCGGCGGCGGCCAGTCTGGGCGGCGTGTTGCATTACGGATTTGACGGGACGGGCGTCAGCCAGACGCAGACGATCCCCGCGGTCGCCGTCGCCATCCTCGTCGCGAGCGTGGCGCACATCGTAGTCAACTGGGGGCTGCTCTCGACGCTGATGGCCCTGCGCTACGGCAACCCGATTTTGCGCTCATGGAAGGAAGGCTTGGTGTGCGCGGCGCCGATGTTTCTTCCGACCAGCGCCGTCGCGAGCCTGATACACCTCAGCCTGCAATACAGCGTGTGGATGACGGTGGTCATCGGCGGCCCCTTTCTCGTCACCATCTACCTCGTTCACCGGCAGTACCGCGATCACGTGCAGGAGCGCATCAACCTGATGGAGAATTCGGTGCGCGAGCGCATCTCCATTCGGGAGAAGTCGCACCGCGAAACTATCGAAGCCCTCGCGGTCGCCATCAACGCCAAGGACGAGGTGACGCACGAGCACGTGATGCGCGTGCAGGTCTATGCCGCCGGCGTCGCACGCCTCCTCGGCTGCAACGAGGAGGAGATCGAAGCCTTGCGGGCCGGCGCGCTCTTGCACGACATCGGCAAGATCGCCGTGCCGGATTACATCCTCAACAAGCCGGGCAAACTCACCGCCGCCGAGTTTGAGAAGATGAAGGTTCACACCAACGTCGGCGCGAAGATTCTCGGGCGGGTCGAGTTCCCTTACCCGGTGGTCCCCGTCGTGCGTCACCACCACGAGCGTTGGGACGGCAAAGGTTACCCCGATAGCCTGAGCGGCGATAATATTCCTCTGACCGCTCGCATTCTCTCCGTCGTGGATTGCTTTGACGCGGTGCGCGAAGACCGGCAGTACCGCCGTGGGATGACGCGCGAAGAAGCGATTAACTTCATCATGCAGGGCAGCGGCAGCATGTACGATCCGCGGGTCGTCGGCACGTTCATCACCCACCTGCCGGAGTTCGAGGCGGAAATCCTCGCCCGCCGCGGCGCGCCCGTGCCGACCTTCGGCATCGAACCCGACGAGCAACTCTCGGAAGCCGCGCGCATGGTCTTGCCGGCGGCCGGTCTGGCCGAGGCGTCTCAAGCGGCGCAAGCCCCCACGCTCGCCGAGTTCTCGCATCTGGAATTAAGCGCGCTTTACGAACTTGCCCGGTCAATGAACGCGACGCGCGGGCGCGACGAAGTGTTCGCGGCGTTCATGGATAAGCTGCGCGCCCTCGTGCCTTACGACTCGTGCGCGATCACGCTCGCCGCGCCGCAGACCGGCGAGAACGTGGTGGCCTACGCGGCGGGCGAACATCAGGAGTTGCTCAAGGGTCGCCGAATCGCGGTCGGTGAAGGGGTGGTCGGCTGGGTGCTGGCTAATCAGCAGCCGTTCTGCAACACCGATCCGAAACTCGATCTCCCGCCGACGGTGTCCGCACATTTCGCCGCCTACCGCACCCTCGCCGTGTTCCCGCTCGTCAGAGGCGAGGAAACTTACGGGGCCGTGGCGCTCTATTCTTCGGCGCTGGCCGAGTACAGCGGCCAGCATCAGAGGCTGCTCAAAGAGGCGGTGGCGCTCGCCGCGGAGCAGTTGTCAAAGGGACCAGAGCCGGTGCGGCAGGACGTCTCAAGGCATCCGGTTGCGACGGTAAACGACTCGGAGAACAAACCGGCCTTTAATGAATCCTCAGTTGCGCCGGGAGAAAAACCGCTGGCTTCCGTGCTGACACATTAGCCCGGCTGAACCTTGGACCTCTGGCAAAAGTCACCAAACCAGTCTGTTGAGAGACTGTTACCGCAAGGCTGCGCGCAAACAACCCGGCCGCCGGGAGCGCTGGAGTCTCTGCCGGCCAAGCTCGCGCCAGCGAGCTAACGAGCGTTCACGTTCACTCGACGCGGATGTTCAGCGGATCTCCTTGTTCGCGCTTTCGCCTTCAAGGCGGGCAAGGAAGCCCGCGCTCCCAGCGACACACGCTCTGATGATTTTCACGCTCAAGTCTCGCCCTCCGTCTTTGCTCTATCCTGTCACCTGTCACTCGACACTTTTTAAACTTTCAGCCTTTCGCCTGTAAGCTTAGTAGTCTGCATACGCAACTCCGGCAAGACGTGATCGACGAGCAGGGATGTTGTCACATGAGCCAACTTCACGTTCCGCACTTGACGGCCATCGTTTGTTGGCGAAAGGTAGGCGAATGGCTGAGGTGAGACGGCTGCCCGACAATGCCGGAAACACAGTGGAATGATTTTGAAGATGACTGAGGCCCGCACCCGGAGGAACTGATGAGACTGAGTGAAACACTATTGCCGGAGTTCGAGCACGAAATGGCGAACACGCGCAAGACCCTCGAACGCATCCCCGAAGACAAGTTCAACTGGAAGCCGCACGAGAAGTCCACGCCGCTCGGCGGACTGGCGACGCACCTCGCCAATATCCCGAGTTGGGTTGCCCACACCATCGGCCGCGACGCGCTAGACATGGCCCCGCCCGGCGAGCCGCCCCTGCGGCTGGCAGCAGCCCAGACGCGACAAGAAGTGCTCGACGCATTCGACCGCAACCTCGCAGAGGCGCGCGGAGCCATCGCCGGCGCAAGCGACGAACACCTACTGAAGCCGTGGACCCTGCTTTTGGGCGGGAATGTGGTGTTAACCATGCCGCGCGTCGCCGTGCTGCGGTCCTTCGTATTGAACCACAACATTCACCACCGCGCGCAGCTCGGCGTGTACCTGCGGCTCAACGACGTGCCCGTCCCCTCGATCTACGGGCCGTCGGCTGACGAAAGCGGGATGTAG
>JBOGOY010000680.1:0-3232 GCA_050748185.1 Pyrinomonadaceae bacterium | reverse complement strand
CGCTCGACCGCAATCTGCCGCTGACGAACGTTAAGACGTTCGAGGCGCACATGCGCGTGCCGCTCGCCCCGGCGCAATTGTTCGCGTGGCTGTCGAGCGCCTTTGGCGCGTTGGCGCTGCTGCTCGAGGCGACGGGTCTAAACGGCGTGATGGCGTATCTGGTGAGCGGGCGCACGCGGGAGTTCGGCATCCGCGTCGCGCTCGGCGCACAGGGCCAAGACCTGCTGCGCCTCGTGATTGCTGAAGGATTGACGCTCGTCGGTGTCGGCATCCTCTTCGGACTGCTCGCCTCGTTCGCCCTCACGCGCGTGCTCCAAAGCGTGCTCTACGGCGTGTCCGCGAACGACCCCGTGACGTTCACGGGCGTGGCGCTGCTGCTGGCGGCGGTGGCGTTCGTCGCGATTCTCATCCCGGCCAGACGGGCGACGAAAGTCGATCCGATGATCGCGCTGAGATATGAATAAGTGACAGGTGACAGGTGACAGGTGACAGGAAAAACTTACTTCCTCTTGTCATTTATCACCCGTCACCTGTCACTCTCTGCTTGAGGTGTTGCTGATGAGATCACTTTGGCAGGACTTGCGTTACGGGTTTCGGATGTTGGTTAAGACGCCGGGCTTCACGCTCGTAGCGGTGCTGACGCTGGCGTTGGGCATCGGGGCGAACAGCGCGATCTTCAGCGCGGTGAGCGCGTTTATTTTGCGGCCGCTGCCGGTCGAAGACGCGGGACGCCTCGTGCGCGTCTTCGAGACGCGGGTCTCTAGCGGCGCGCGCCCCGGCGACTTGGACGATTCTTTCTCCGACCCGGACTATCTCGATTACCGCGACCAGACGAGCACGTTCGACGGCCTCATCGTCCACCGGATGGAGCAGGCCGCGCTCGGCGTGAGCGGGCAGAACGACTCGTTGTGGGGCGAACTGGTGAGCGGCAACTACTTTGAAGCCTTGCGCGTCAGGCCCGCGCTCGGGCGGGGCTTTTTGCCCGACGAGGACGTCACGCCGGGCGAGAAGCCGGTCGTCGTCCTGAGCCACACCCTCTGGCGCAATCGCTTCAACTCTGATCGCGGCCTCGTGGGGCAGAACGTCACCTTGAACAGCCAGCCGTTCACGGTCGTCGGCATCGCGCCCGAAGAGTTCAAGGGGACCAAGTTCGGCCTCGCGATGGACTTCTGGGTTCCCACGATGATGCAGGAGCAGATCACGCGCGAGGCACGCTGGACCAACTCGCGCGGCGACAGCCGCTTCGAGGTGGTGGGCCGCCTCAAAGACGGCGTGAGCAAGGAACAGGCCGAGACGGATTTGACGGCCGTAACCCGTCGCCTCGCCGATACCTACCCCGAATCGGGGCGCAAAAACTCGCGCGGCGTCACACTGTCCGAAGTCGAGGGTCGCTTCGGTCACATCGGCGGGACGATCAAACTCGGGTCGAGGCTCGCGCTCGGCGTCACGGCCCTCATTCTTCTCATCGCGTGCGCGAACGTCGCCAACCTTTTGCTCGCGCGCGCGACCGCGCGCCGCAAGGAGATCGGCATCCGCCTCGCCCTCGGCGCGAGCCGCTGGCGCATCGTCCGCCAACTGCTGACGGAAAGCATCATGCTCTCGCTCGTGGCCGGCGCGCTCGGGCTGCTCGTCGCTTTCTGGGCGACCGATCTGTTGAGTTCGTTATTTCCCGTGCTGCCGTATACCATCGCCCTCGACATGAGCCCGGACGCGCGTGCCCTCGTCTTCACGCTTGCCGTCTCGCTCGTGACGGGCGTCGTCTTTGGACTTGCGCCCGCGTGGCAGGCCTCGCGGCCCAACCTCGTGCCGGTGTTGAAGAACGAGACGGTCGCGCTCAAGGGCGCGGCGCGGCGTTTGACGTTGCGGAACGCGCTCGTCGTCGCGCAGGTCGCGCTCTCGCTCGTCGTGTTGGTGTGCGGCGGCCTGCTCGTCAAGAGTTTCTACCGCGCGCAGGAGATCGATCCCGGCTTCAAGGTAGAGAACGGGCTGGCGCTCAATCTCAACCCCGGCCTGCTCGGCTATGACGAGGAGCGCGGCAAAAACTTCTTCCGCGAGTTGCGGGAGAGGGTCGAGGCTCTGCCCGGCGTCGAGTCGGCAGGCTTCGGCAACTACCTGCCGCTCGCTGACGGGTCCAGTTCGACCGGCCCCGTCTGGGCCGAAGGGCAGCCCCAGCCCGCGTCGGGCGAGGGGATGAGCACGCTTTACACGACGGTCAGCCCCGGTTACTTCGAGACGCTCGGCATCTCCGTCGTGCGCGGTCGCGAGTTCGATCAGACGGACCAAAAGGAAGCGCCGCGCGCCGTCGTCGTCAACGCGGAATTGGCCGCGCGCTTGTGGCCGGGCGACCCGGACCCGGTGGGCAAACGCCTCTTCGTCGGCTCGGCGGAGAGGCCGCGCGTGGTGGTCGGGGTGGCGCGCAACGCTCTCTACCGTACGCTTGGCGAAGCGCCGAGCCCGATGCTGTACCAATCAATCAACCAACGCTACGACTCGTCAACGACGCTCGTCATCCGCACCGCCGGCGAGCCCGAAGCGTCGGTCAAAGCGCTCAGGCAGGAGATCGCGGCGCTCGACCGCGGGCTTCCCGTCGCGAGCGTCCGCACGCTCAGGCAGCACATGACGTGGGCTTTGTGGGGGACGCGGATGGCAGTTTCGCTCGCGCTGGCCTTCGGGCTGCTGGCGCTCGCGCTGGCGGCGACGGGGCTTTACAGTGTGATGGCTTACGCGGTGGTGCAGCGGACGCACGAGATCGGCATCCGCATGGCTCTCGGCGCGCAAGGGCGTGACGTGATCCGGCTGATCGCCGGGCAGGGGATGGCCGTGGCCTTCGTCGGCGTCCTCTTCGGACTGGCGGCGGCCTACGCCGTCACGCGCGTTTTGTCGAGCATTCTTTACGGCGTCAGCGCCACCGACGCCGTGACGTTCGCCGCCATCTCCGCTCTGTTGTTCGGCGTGGCGCTCGTCGCCTGTTACATCCCGGCGCGGCGCGCGACCAAAGTCGATCCGATGATCGCGCTTCGCCACGAGTGAAGGACATACAGAGGAAATGATGAGTGCGGAATGATGAATGATGAATGACAGACCAACTGCTTTTTATTCATCATTCATCGTTCAGCGTTTGCCTTTATATAATCCGCAATCTTCCAAACTTATGCCACGTGTCTTAATCGCAGATGATCAGCCGGCCGTCATCGAAGCCCTCCGCCTGTTACTTAAAGGCGAGGGGTATGAG
>JBOGOY010000679.1:0-3233 GCA_050748185.1 Pyrinomonadaceae bacterium | reverse complement strand
CGTCGCGCCCGGTGATCCGAGGCTTTGACGGCGATCGCGTGCTGGTCTTAAAAGACGGCATCCGCACCGGATCAGTCGGCTCGCAGTCGGGCGATCACGGCGAGCCGATCGACGTGCTTTCGCTTGAGCGTCTGGAAGTGGTCAAGGGACCGGCGACGCTGCTCTACGGCAGCAACGCTTTGGGCGGCGTCGTCAACGCCGTCACGCGCGACGAGCAGCAGCGCCACGAAGGCTTGCGCGGCTACTTCTCCGCGCTCGGCGGCACGACCAACAGACAGGCGGGCGTGAGCGGCGGCTTCGAGTACGGCTACAGGAATTTTGTGCTGTGGGGCAGCGGCACGGGGCAGCGCACCGGCGACTACGACACGCCCGCCGGCCCCGTCCCCAACTCGAAATCGCGCGTCGGCAACGGCGAAGGCGGCTTCGGCTACTTCGGCGATCGAGGTTTCTTCAGCGCCGGTTACTCTTATGACGACCGGCGCTACGGCATCCCCTTCGCCGGCTTGTTCGAGGCCGAAGAGGAAGCAGCAGAAGCCGTGAGCGCGGCCCGCGCTAAGGGTGGCGGCGGGCTCGTCCGCCCGTTGCAGGAAGGGGAAGAGCCGGCCGAGATCGATCTCGACATGCGCCGGCACAACTTCCGCTTGAGCGGCGGCTTTCGCAACTTCGATGCGTTCGTCACGGCGATGAGGGTCCAACTGGACTACACCGATTATCAGCACAAAGAGCTGGAAGGCGAGTCGGTCGGCACCGTCTTCGACAACGACACTTTCTCGTACCGCACGCAGTTCGATCAAAGGAAGTACCAGCGCCTTTCGGGCCGCTTCGGCTTTGAAGGCTTCGCGCGCGACTACGAAACGGTCGGGGCCGAGGCGCTGGTGCAGGGGCCTGTGGACCAAAAGATGTTCTCGGTCTTCGGACTCGAAGAACTGGATTTCGAGCGCGTCAAATTCCAGTTCGGCGGGCGCGTCGAAACCAACCGCTTTCGCCCGTCCGATCCGGACCTGCCAAACCGCACGTTCACAGGCTTCTCCGGCGCGGCCGGCGTCCGCTTCACCCTCTACCAAGGCGGCGCGCTGCTCGCCAACTACACGCACTCGTCCCGCTCGCCCGCGCTCGAAGAGTTGTACAACTTCGGCCCGCACATCGGCACGCTGACTTTCGAGATCGGCAACCCAAACCTCCGGCGCGAGCGCAGCGACGGCCTCGACTTCTCCTTCCGCCATTCGACCCGCCGCGTCCGCGTGGACGCGAGCGTCTACCATTACGACATTAAAAATTTCGTCTTCCTCGCGCCGGTTGACGAGGACGGCGACGGCCGCGTGGACATTGAAGACAACCTGCCGGTCGCGCGCTACCTGCAAGGCGACAGCCGCTTCTTAGGTGCGGATGTCGGCGTCGATTTCGACCTCAATCAATTCTTTGGAGTTAACTTGGGGGTGGACGTGGTGGACGCCCAACTGAAGGACGGCGACACGCCGCTGCCGCGTATTCCGCCTCTGCGCGGGCGGGTGGGTCTGGACGCGCGCTACAAGGGTCTGAGCGTCCGGCCCGAGGCGGTGCTGGTCAAGGATCAGGACGACCTCTTTCCGACCGAGACGCGCACCGCCGGCTACGCGGTCTTCAACGTCGTCGGCTCTTACACCCTCGCGCGCCCTAAGTACGCGCACATCTTTTCGGTCAACGCCTTCAACCTCGGCGACCGCCTCTACCGCAACCACCTCTCCTTCATCAAGGAACTGGCCCCCGAGATTGGGCGCGGCGTGCGCTTCACTTACACCGTCAGATTCTTCTAAAGCGAAACCCCACGACTTCAAGGCACGAGCCGCCGGCGGCCCGTGCCGACTTATTTACTCACCAGCTTGAGCCCTAAGACGCCGGCGACGATGAGGCCGATGCAGGCGAGGCGGAGCCAGTCGCGCGATTCGTTGAAAAGGAACAAGCCGACGATGGCCGTCCCCGTCGCCCCGATGCCGGTCCACACAGCGTAGGCTGTGCCGATCGGCAGCCCGCGCGCGGCCTGCGCCAGCAGGAATATGCTGGCGGTCATCGTCACAAGCGTCGCCGCCGACGGCCACAGGCGCGTAAACCCTTCCGTGTATTTCAGCCCGACGGCCCATCCAATCTCGAGGATGCCGGCCGCGACGAGTAAGCTCCAGTAGCGCATCATTCCTGAGCGAGCCCCCTAACAGTAAATGTAGTGTGCCGCCGATGATAGCATCACCGGCACGCCACTTCATGCCGTGAGGCTTGCGCCGGGGCGCGAGTTTAACGCGGGAGCTTCTCACACACGGGCTGGCCCACGGGATTGTGAGTCGAGTCCCACGGGTTTATATTCAGGGCCGGAGCGGGCAACGTCGAACATTAATGATTCAGCAGTGAAGGGTGATAAGTGACGAGTGACAAGAGAAGGCGGAAAACAAGGGCTTCGGTGCAATTTGCCGGACCTGTGGCGGAGAGAACATCTGCCGGTCAGTGGCGACTGCTTGAGTTGAAACTATCAAGAAACATGGCTTTTGCTCGTCACTTGTCACTCGTCACTTGTCACTTTTGAGTAATGAGGTACGCCATGAAAGGCCTGTGCGCCGGGTTAGCCGCGCGGTTGCTCGGGACGGCGGTGGCGGTGGTCGCCTTCGGGTTAACCCTGACAATCCCGAGCCCGGCCCAACAGCCGGGCGTCCCCGGAACCGCCGCCCCATCGGCGGGGACCAACGATCCGTTTGCCGACGTGCGCGAGAGGCGACAGCGCGAGGCGGCACTGCGCGGCGTCGGGGTGGGACGCGGGAAGAACCCTGCCGATCCACGGCACGCGCAGCGCAACTTCGAACAGGCGCGGCAGGATTTCGAGCACCTTCAAGTGATTCGCAACCAATGGGCGGATGCGCTGGCGGCTGACCAGACGCTCGACTACGGGCGCATCTCGGATGAGGCGGCCGATCTCAAAAAGCGCGCCGGCCGGCTCAAGGCTTTTTTCGCCTTCCCGAGCCCCGACGGTGACGGTAAGAATCAGGCGAATCGGGTCGGCGTGAGCCCCGAGCAGATGAAAGACGCCCTCGCCAGACTGTGTGAGGGGATCATAAATTTTGTCGAAAGCCCCGTCTTCAAGTCACCCGGCGTGCTGGAGGTCCAAGCGTCAGAGCAAGCCGGCCGCACCCTCCAGAGCATTATCGACCTCAGCGTCGGTATCAGAAAAAACGCCGAGAGATTGAACAAAGCCGCCAAGTAATCTTCCGCGC
>JBOGOY010000678.1:0-3238 GCA_050748185.1 Pyrinomonadaceae bacterium | reverse complement strand
GATTAGGAGATGGAAATAAGGCCGAATCAAATTTGAGATCTCAAATTCAAATTTGAGATCTCAAATTCTGAAATTTGAAATTTCAAACCTCAGATTCCGTCAGCCCTGCCTCGCCTCCGATCCCTAAACCCCTACTCTCTGCTTTCTTGATTGCGTCAATGATTTCGTTGTCTTTCGGGCGGAAGAGCGAGAGCGGCTCGACCTTGCGGTAGCGGATGACGCCTTCTCGGTCGATGACGACGACGGCGCGCGCCGCCCGCCCGGGCAGCCAAGACTTCGCGCCATAGAGCCGCGCGATCTCGCCTTTGGTATCGGCCAGCAGCCTGAGCGGCAGGCGGTGCTGCCGGATGAATTGCCGATGTTTCTCGATGGAATCGGTCGAGACGCCGACGATCTCGGCGCCGGTCGTCTGATAGTCGTTCCAGTGGTCGCGCAAACTGCACATCTGGGTGGTGCAGATCGGCGTGTTGTCGCCGGGGTAGAAGAGCAGGACGACGGTCTTGCCGCGTCGCGCCGAGAGTTGCCACGGATGGTTGTTCGTGTCGGGAAGCGTGAAGTCAGGGGCGACGTCCCCCACGTCCGTCCCGTTCTGTTGACTCATCAATAGACCTCTTTGTACTCGTTATAGTTAGTTGAGAATCGTCTTTAGAATGCTGCCGACGAAAAATAATGCCCGACACTGCCAAGAGCACCAAAACGCCCGATGGAAAAGCTAAAATGTACAGCCAATCCCACAGCGCCAAGTCCCCCGGATGCAAAAAGCCAAGCCTTAATAAGACGCGCCTCACGACTGAAAATCCCTGATGTCTTTGAACGGCGTCTTGCTGTCCGTAAAGTCAGGCCGGTAGTAATGGGCCGCGCCGTCGTACTCCTGCATCCAGCCTTCTTCGAGTCCCATCTCATCGAGCAGCGAGACGGCGCGCCACCACTCGGACTCTGAGATGCGCCGCGAGAGCAAGACGTAACGCTCGTCGGTCGCGGCGCGGTTCGTCGCGTAATACTGCGCCATCAGCGAGACGGCGACGCGCGGACTCAGCGTGTCCTTGATCCATTCCAGCGACTCGCGCACGCCCGCCACATCGTTCGGCAGCACGAGCAGACGGACGACCAGCCCGCGTTGCAACAAGCCCTGTTCGTTGAACACTAATTCGTCGCCCGTCTGCCGGAACATCTCCGCAAGGGCGCGGCGCGCGTGCTCGGCGTAGCCGCGCACCTTCGAGTAGGCGTAGCCGTCGGCCGAGTCGGCGTATTTCAGATCGGGCAGGTAGATGTCAACGACGCCTTCGAGCAGCCGCAGGACTTCGACCGAGTCGTAGGCGTTGGTGTTATAGACGAGCGGGAGGCGCAACCCTCGCGCGGCGGCGATGAGGACGGCGCGGGCCAACTGCGGCGCGAAGTGTGTCGGCGAAACGAAGTTGATGTTGTGGCACCCTCTGGCCTGCAACTCCAGCATCATGTCGGCAAGCCGTTCGTGCGTCACCTCGTTCTTGCGCTGTTCTTTGTGCGTCTGCGAAATCTGGTAGTTCTGGCAATAGACGCAGCGCAGGTTGCAGTTGCCGAAGAAGACGTTGCCCGCGCCTTTCGCCCCCGAGAGCGCCGGCTCTTCGCCGAAGTGCGGCGTGAAGGACGAGACGACGGGCAGACGCCCCGAGTAGCAGGCCGCGAGTTCGTCGCGGAGGCGGTCGTTGAGGCAGTCGCGCGGGCAGACGGTGCAGCGCGCAAGCAAGGCTTCGAGCGCCTCGACGCGCCGCGCCAGTTCGCCGGTTTCGTACAATTGTAAATATGAAGGACTGTGCGCCAAAGTTCTGTCACCCGTCATCTTTTCAGCGTCAGCCGGTTGTAGTGTGGGCCGCGTTGCTTCACCAATTCCGCCGGCGCGTAATGCTTGCTGAGCCGCCAGAGGAAATCCATCTCGGCCGTGACCGTGCTGAGGGCGAGGCGCGCCTCGAAGATGAGAATGATGCTGCCGTAGAACAAAAACGCCGCGCCGAGCAACCCCGTAGCGACCGGCAGCACGCCCCAAGCCGCGCCCGCGAAGGCGACGACGCCAATCGAGACGCTGGTCGCGACGAACAGCCCGAGCGCGACGTAAAAGACCATCATGCTGCGTTGCAGGTAACGCGCCCGGCTGGTCAGCTTGTCGAGTTGATCGAAGATGACCGCGCGCCGCTCCTCGAACAACTCCAACTCCTTTTCGCCGGCGCGCGCCAGTTCCTCGAACTTGTCGGTGAGCGAGCGGACGCGGTCCACCACGCGGCCGAGCCGCGTCGAAGTCGAGAGGATCAGCGCGCCGCAGGCCGAGATCAGCACGGCGGGCGTAATCATGGCCGTCAGCACGGCCAGCGGTGAAGAGAGGGCTTCCATGTCTGTTGCTGATGACTCAACAGTGACGGGTGACGGGTCGAAATAGTGACAGGTGACGGGTGACAAGCAAGAACGGTTTTCCTCTTGTCACTTGTCACCGTTCACTCTCTGCTCTTGTCACCCTTCACTGTTGAGTGATTAATCGTACCGGCTATTTATAACGCCCCGGCGGGCGGGCAGGCAAACTAAGGGGAGAGGAAAGGGAGATGAGTTTCGCGTCTCGGGTTTCGCGTCTCGATGTCTGAAACGGCGGGTGTGGGTGGCGAACCGCGGGTAAAACAGGTTCCACGTCTAAGCCCCGAGAGAGCTTAAAACCCAAGCCGCAACTCGAAACCCGAAACCTGAAACCCGAAACCGACATGGGTCATAAGTTTCTCGCGCGCTGCTTCGGAAAGTGTGGTTCACAACGCGCGGAGTTGTGATATGCTCCGCCGCCAAGGGGACCAAGTTGTTTCCAATGCGATCATGCTGAACGGGACTTCTACCTGACTCGGACGTGACGGGTGACTGGTGAGATGTGACAAGTTAAAACAGTGACGAGTGACAAGCGACGAGTGACGGGTAAGGCCTGCTTTCTCCTGTCACTTGTCACCAGTCACCAGTTACTTGTCACTCACTGCTTCTGTCTCTGCTGAGTATTCAATCTTCATGGTGTCGGGCCGCGCGCCTCGCTCTACTGCCGGGGCGCGGCTGACAACACACTGACCGAGAAGGAGCGAACAAGATGCCTGAACAAGACAACGGCGAGAATCGCGACGAGATGACTGGCGCCGGGGCCGCCGGCGCAGACGACGACGTGACGAACGGCGGCGCGAGCGGCGGAGACCTCGGCGACGGCGACGACGCAGGCGGCGGCGGGCACGGCGGCCAAGCC
>JBOGOY010000677.1:0-3239 GCA_050748185.1 Pyrinomonadaceae bacterium | reverse complement strand
CATGTGCACTGCCAACACGTGGATGGGCGAGATGCAGAGGGCGCTTGATAACTGCAACCAAGCGCTGTCGATCTACCGTCATCTCAACCTCCGCGGTCCTGAAGGAGTGGCCCTTAATCGCACGGGGCTGGTCCTGAACTATTTGGGCGAGACTGACAAGTCTCTCGAACTCAACGACGAGTCGTTGCGGCTGTTACGTCTGGTCGGCAACCGCCGGCAGGAGGCCATTACGCTCAATGACATCGGCCTGACTCATAACAGCGTCGGCAACTACTCCAAAGCGGTCGAGTCTTACCAACAGTCGCTCACGCTGGCGAGAGAGGTCAACAACCGTGCGGGCCAACTGATCACGCTCCACAATGTGGGCGTGAGCTACGCTTTGCTGGGTGAGAAAGACAAAGCCCTCGACGCTTTCACGCAGGCGCTGGCGCTCGCCCGCGAGAATGGCGAACGCGCGGCCGAGGCCAAAACACTCATCTCACTCGGCCGACTGTCCCAACTCTCCGCCCATCACCGCCAAGCCCTCGATTACTTCCAGCAGGCTTTGCAACTCTGCCGCGTGATCAAGAGTGTTCCGCAAGAGGCTTATGCGTTGTTCTACCTCGCCCAAGCAAACCGCGAACTCGGCAACTTGTCCGAAGCGCTGGCCCACAGCGGGGACGCGCTCGGCGTCACGGAATCACTGCGCGCCAAAGTGACCAGCCCCGAGTTGCGCTCTTCCTTCTTGGCTTCGGTTAAGGATCGCTACGATTTTCATATTGATTTGCTGATGCAACTGCACCAGCAACACCCGGACCAAGGCCACGCGGCGGCGGCCCTCCAAGCCAGTGAGAGAGCGCGGGCGCGCAGCCTGCTGGAACTGCTGGCCGAAGCCCGCGCCGACATTCGTCGGGGCGCTGATCCGTTACTGCTTCAGCAAGAGCGCGCTGTGCGGCAGCGACTGGGCGACAAGGAGCAAGCCCGCGCGCAGTTGCTCAGCCGCAAGCACACTGCGGAGCAGGCCGAGGCGGCGGAGAAAGAGGTTCGCGCGCTCACCGCGCAGTTCCAAGACGTGCGAACACAGATTAGGGTCCAAAGCCCACGCTATGCGCTGCTCACACAGCCGCAGCCGCTCGACGCCGCCGAGCTTCAGCGTCAGGTGCTGGATGAAAATACTCTCCTGCTTGAGTACGCGCTGGGCGACAAGCGGAGCTTTCTCTGGGCCGTCACCCCGGACTCGCTCGTGAGCCACCAACTCCCGCCGCGTGCCGAGATCGAGGCCGCCGCGCGTCGCGTCTATGAGTTACTCGTCGCGCGGCAGCCCGCGCCGGGATTGACCGAAGCTCAACAACGCAGGCGCGAGACTGAGGCCGATGCTCAGTATCAAACGCAGGCGACGGCCTTAAGTCGGATGCTGCTCGGGCCGGTGGCCGCGCAGTTGGGCCGCAAGCGCTTGCTCGTCGTCCCCGACGGCGCTCTGCAATACCTGCCATTCGCCGCCTTGCCAGTGCCTTCGGCACAGGGGCCGGGGGCCGGGGGCCGGGAACCAGAGGAAAGCGCTCTCAGCCGACAGCCGACCCCCGACCCCCGACCCTTGATCGTCGAGCACGAAATCGTGAGCTTGCCTTCGGCCTCGGTGCTCGCCGTGCTCCGGCGTGAGATGGCCGGCCGTCGGCCCGCGCCCAAAGGGGTGGCCGTGCTGGCCGATCCGGTCTTTGGTGTGGATGATGCGCGCGTCAAACTCAGCCTCGCTTCCGTCAATCATTCCGCCGACACGCCACAGCCGCATAAGGCGAAGAGAGCGTCGTCTTCCGCCACTTCGGGGCCGCTCGAACGCGCGGTCAGGAGTGTGAGAGGCGACGGCGACCACCGCGCGGGTTTGCGGCGTTTACTCTTCAGCCGTGACGAGGCGGAGGCGATTCTAAAGGTGATGCCTCAAGCGTCGGATTTGAAGGCGCTCGATTTCCGGGCCAGCCGCGCGCTGGCCGTCAGCGACGAGTTGAGCCAATACCGGGTCATTCATTTCGCCACACATGGATTGCTCGATAGCAAGCACCCGGAGTTGTCAGGGCTGGTCCTCTCGCTGGTGGATGAGGCGGGGCGGCCGCAAGACGGTTTCCTGCGGCTGCACGAGATTTACAACCTGCGGCTCAACGCGGAGTTGGTCGTCTTGAGCGCCTGCCAGACCGGACTCGGGAAAGAGGTGAGAGGTGAGGGGCTAATCGGGCTGACGCGAGGTTTCATGTACGCGGGCGCGCCGCGCGTGTTGGCGAGTCTGTGGCAAGTTGACGACGCGGCCACGACGGAACTAATGAAGCGTTTCTATCGCGGCATGACGCAAGAGAAATTGCCCCCGGCCGCGGCGCTCAGGACCGCGCAGCTTGAGATGTTGAAGAAGCGGCATTGGCAATCGCCTTACTACTGGGGCGGGTTCGTCTTGCAGGGCGAATGGAAGTGAGCCAAATTCTGAGCCGTGGATTCGCGGATGATGTCGGAGCGGTGTGGCGCTGACGTGGCAGCGGGTCGAAAGGTAGTCGGTAAATGGAACTGGTTCTGACCGCCAACGCCTTTGCGAAGCTGCTGGACCGCTTGGACGCGGATCGGGATCGGGCCGGCGAAAAATATGAAGATTTGCGGCGCACTCTGATCAGGTTCTTCGAGTGGCGCGGCGCGCCCTTCCCCGAAGAACACGCCGACGAGACTTTCAACCGCGTCGCCAAAAAGCTCGACGCCGGGGTGGAGATTAAAAACATCGGCGGCTATTGCTACGAAGTCGCACGGCTCATCTTCATGGAGACTTTGAAGGGGCACGACAGTCAGCGGGCGTCGCTCGAAGCCATCGACTTTGAGGCGGCCAGCACGGACACGACCGACGAGGCGGCAGAGAAAGAATCGCGTCTGGTTTGTCTCGAAGATTGTCTGAGCCGATTGACCGGCGAGAGCCGCGAGTTGATTGTCGAATATTACCGGGACGAAAAGCGCGGTCGGGTCGAGCGGCGCAAAGCGCTGGCCCAGCGTCTGGGGCTGCGGAGTGACGCCTTAGCCAACCGCGCCCAGCGGGTGCGCGACAAACTCGAGCGGTGCGTGCTCGGCTGTCTCAAGAAAAAATTGACGATATAAACGCCCGGATTTGCCACTAGTTAGTGAAGGGTTCCCTCTCCGGCGCGCTCAGACGAGGGTCGCAGCGCTAACGACACTGATGAATAACGTGGAGCAACTGATGACGAGGTATCTGCTCGGAGAACTGTCCGAGTCGGATC
>JBOGOY010000676.1:0-3242 GCA_050748185.1 Pyrinomonadaceae bacterium | reverse complement strand
ACCGTCGCGTGATCCTCGTCGTCTCGGATGGCGAAGACAATTTCAGTGACCGCATCCGCGAGGCGGCGATTGCGGATTATGAAGCGCGCGTGAAGGAAGAGCCCGGGCAGGTTCGCGCCGCGGCGCGCCGGCGGCAGGAAGAATTACACCGGCGCGCGCTCGCCGACGTGCAGCGCGAGGTGCAACGGGCTGATGTGGTCTTCTATTCGATTAACCCGAGCGGGACCGCCATCCGCCTCAACGAGATTAGCACCCGCGCTCAGAACAACATGAAGCAGGTGGCCGAGGCGACCGGCGGCAACTCGTTCGTCCCCGAACGACTCGAAGACCTCGACCCCGTCTTCCGCCAGATCGCCAACGAACTGCGCGCCCAATACCTCTTGCAATACTACTCGAACGGCAACGCCCCGGCCGGCAAGTTCCTCAACATCAAAGTCCGCGTCCCCGCGCGCGCCGGAACCAGCGTCCGCGCCCGCCAAGGGTACTACGCGAAGAAAGGGTAAAGGCGAAGGGCGAAAGGTAGGGCGCGCCTTACGGCGTGAATCTGATTTTTAATTCACGGCAAAGCCGTGTCCTGCCTTTCGCCCTTCGCCTTTCTACTTTAATTCATTTCCGCCAGCGCGTCCGTCAGGCGGCTGACGACGGCGAGGAGGTCGCGGCCCGCTTGGTCGAGTTGGCCGGAGGCGACCTTGGCCTCGGCGTCCGAAGTGGTTTTGGCGACGCCTTGCAGGCGGGGGTAGTAGCGCTCTAGTTCAGGCGTGCTGCGGATTTGGAGTTCGAGTAGTTGCAGCCCTTCGGCGATGTCCTGAAAGCTGGCGCGCAGGCGGTTGAGCGCGGCGGCGTCCGGCTGCGTGCCGCTGCTATTTCTCGCCGCCGCGGCCGACGCCTCGTAGTCTTTCGAGAAGCGGCCGTAGAGGTACAGAAAGTTCGAGATGGTTTTAATTTTTTCAGCCACTTTAGCGCGCCCGTCACGCAGGGCGGCAGCGGCTGTGGCGGCGGGCGTCGTGCGCCGGGTCGTAGTGGCCGGCGGCCGGCGGCTCGGCGTCCGACGCTGGCGCGATTGCGCCGCGGCGCTCGTGGGGACCAGTAACAAGGCGAGCGCGAGGCTCAGGACATAAACAGATTTCAAGACGGTTCCTCCTAGAGTCGCCGCGCCTCCCTCACGTCGGGCGGGCGGCGCTTTTTTCTTTTAACCGAAACGTTTGCGAGTCTCCGGCGGAATTAATGGGAAGGCGCAGCCGGTTTTCACCCAAGCTACCGGGGCGCGCCGCCGAGCGTCAAGTCGGAGAGGGACGCGCGTCGAGAGACTGATGCTTGGCATTGGCCGGCGGTCGCCGCCCTCCGCTCGCCGCTGCTAGAATGGTCGCAAGGCGGCTTGCGACATGACGGCAATTCGCGGGCGCTACTTTGCGATGCCACAGAGAACGCTACAGGTTCGCCGCCTCGGGCGCATGGAGTACGGAGCGGCGTATCAAATCCAGAAGGAGACGGAACAGGCTGCCCGCGCGGGCCGCAGCGCGGACACGCTGCTGCTCGTCGAACACCCGCACGTCCTGACGCTCGGGCGGCGCGCCACCGAAGCGGCCGTGCTGGCCGGCGAGGGCGTGTTGCGCGAGCGCGGCGTCGCGGTCTTCGAGTCGAACCGCGGCGGCAAGGCGACCTATCACGGTCTCGGTCAACTCGTCGGCTATCCCGTCATCAACCTGAGCCCCGAACGCGAAGACGTGCATCGCTATGTCAGAGATTTGGAGCTGACGCTCGTTCGCGTGCTCGGCGATTTTGACATCGAGGCTTTCACCATCAAGAGCCTGACCGGCGTTCACACCGCGCGCGGCAAAGTCGCCGCCATCGGCGTCCACATCGCCCGCTGGGTGACGACGCACGGCTTCGCCTTGAACGTCAACACCGACCTCAGCTACTTCAAACTGATCGTCGCCTGCGAGGGCGAGCCCGTCACTTCGATGAAAGAGCTTTTAGGCCGCGAAGTCCCGTTGCGCGAAGTCGAAGACCGCGTCGTCGCCCGCTTCGCGGAGGTGTTTGAGATGAAGGTAAATGGTGAATGGTAAATGGTGAATAGAAGAATCCGTCAGTTTTGCCTTCACCATTTACCATTCACCATTTACCATTTACCACTATGTTGACCTTCGATTCCATCCGCGCGGCCGAGGCCCGCGTCCGCCCGTTCGTCCACCGCACGCCGGTTGCCTCGTCGCGCGCCTTCAACCAACGTTCGGGGCGCGAGGTCTTCTTCAAGTGCGAGAACTGGCAGCGCGCGGGGGCGTTCAAAATGCGGGGCGCGACCAATAAGATTCGCACGCTCGGCGAACCGGAGTTGTGGCGCGGCGTGGTCGCCTTCTCTTCGGGCAACCACGCGCAGGCGGTGGCGCTGGCGGCGCGCGACGCCCGCGCCCGTGCCGTCATCGTGATGCCGACCGACGCGCCGCGCACCAAGCTCATGGCGACGCGCGGCTACGGGGCCGAGATCGTCTTCTACGATCGGCAGAGGGACGACCGCGAAGCCATCGCGCGCGAGATCGCGGAGCGCGACGGCCTGACACTCGTCCCCCCTTACGACGACTATCAAGTGATGGCCGGGCAGGGGACCAGTGCGCTGGAGTTGTTCGAGGAAGTGCTGAATCTGGACGCGCTCGTGACCCCGTGTGGCGGCGGGGGGTTGTTCGCCGGGGCGAGTACGGCGGCGCGTGGGCTTCAGTCCGGCGTGCGTTGTTTCGCCGTCGAGGCCGAGACGGCGGACGACACCCGGCAGTCGTTCCTGCAAGGCGAGCGAGTCTGCATCCCCCCGCCGCCCACCATCGCCGACGGGATGCGTAACCAGTCGCCGGGCGCGCTCACCTTCCCCATCCTGCGGCAGAACGCCGAGGACGTGTTGACAGTCTCGGACGAAGAGATCGCCGAGGCGCTCAGGTTCATCCTCTTCCGCATGAAGATGCTCGTCGAGCCGACGGGCGCGGCGGCCGCGGCAGCCGTGCTGTGCAGGAAATTGCCGGCCAACATCAAGCGCGTCGGCGTGATTCTGTCGGGCGGGAATGTTGACCCGGAGACGCTGGCGCGGCTCGTCGCCGGAGGCGGGTAAATAGTCGGCTCAAGTTCTCTCAAGCCGTAAGGCGGCCCAAATTTTGACCCACAGTCGTGCGGCTCGGCCGCCTGATGTGCGGAAGGGTGTGCCCTTCCGGCCGCAGCCCATCGAGTTACGCCTCCGGTGAGGCCGAGCCTCACCGCAC
>JBOGOY010000675.1:0-3244 GCA_050748185.1 Pyrinomonadaceae bacterium | reverse complement strand
GCGTAAACTGGTTCCCGCCGGGGTAAGTGACGCGGAGCAGGTAGGGGAACGTTTGGAACTTGTCGGCGACGAGCAATTCGAACAGTCCCAACGGGTGCGACTGGATCAGCGGGCGGGGCGACTCGCTTTCGAGCAGCAACTCGACCGTCGCGGCCTCGGGCCGGTAGGCGCGGACCATGACGCCGAGCGGCGTCGGGCGCGCGCCGAGGATCGAGTGCGGATCGGGATGGACGAGCCTGACCAGTTGATCGAGATCGTGTGCCGGGACGGTCGGGTATGTGATGTCTATCATTTTTTGAGACCAGGCACGAACAACTGTCGCCTGATTACTCGGCGCAGTGTTACAGGTGATGACCAATTCCGACTTTGACGCGAGGAGCGGGTTACGCACCCGCCGGCTCGGTCGAGCCACTCACTTCACCGCTGACGCCGGCGCGTCTTCACTCACCCCGTCAACTATTACGGGAACGACGGCCGGCGATTGCAATAAGCTGGGCGACAGGCCGAGCGCAAGAGCCAACTCACGCACATCATCGAGGTCCGCACGGCCGCCGAGGACGACGTGATAAACCTCTTCCTGCGCGCGCTCGAAACGGGCGTCGAGGCCGAGGGTGTTCGCCAGCGTGACGAGGCCGATGGCGGCCTGCGAGTCTTCGGCGCGGCGCGAATTGAGCGCGTGGCGGACGGCGTTTGTGACCATCGCCTCGAAGCGACGGCGGACGCTCGGTTTGTCGATCCGATAGCCGAGCCGCTTGACCTCGTTGGCGATCATCAACGCCTCCCGGTATGAAGCCGGGTCTTGCCCCGCCTCATGGCGGCGCAACTCTTCCTCGAAGCGCCGGCTCATGGTGAACTCGGCGGCGGCGCGCAATTCCTGCGGCAACTCGAAGCCGGCCTGATGCAGCATCTCGATGTTGCGCCGGCTCTCTTCGTAAAGGTACTCGTATTGTTCGGAGAAGCGCTCGACCATCTGACCAAAGACGATCTCGTAAATCCGCTGCCGGCCTTCGGGCAGCAGGTGTTCGAGGCCGTAGTCCGCCGGGCCGAACTCTTCCTGCATCAGCCGGAGCATGGTGGGCAGCGAGGCGGCTCGGAATTGGTCCCACAGCTTCTCGGTCGAAGCGGTGAAGGTTTTCTGATCCTTGAATTCGCGCAGCACGCAGTAGAAGTCTACATCGCCGAAGTGCATCGAGGCGACGGCGAACTCGGGTCTGGCCCCGGTCGCGAGATTCTCCAAAGCGATCCGCCCGGTCGCGAGCGTCAGGCGGCCGTGCTGCTGCTTGCGAAAGTCGGCGCGCTCGTAGCGGTGTCCGGCCATCTCTCCGGCCGGCTCGCTCTGCTCGACGAGGCCCGTGATGGCGACGCTCGCCGCGACGTGCGAGGTGGTCACGCGCGACTGGCCGATCGCGCGCCGGAAGATGTCAGCCCCGGTGCCCTGCTGTTTGAGGTTGCTGCGGGCGAGGCTCAGGAGATCGACGAACTGCGCGAGCGGCGGCTCGATCCGCAACTCGTCCATCAGGTCGAGCACGCGGCCGGCATACTTTAAGACCTGCACGGTCTCAATGCCCGAGAGGTCGTTGAAGAACCAGCCGCAACTCGTGAAAGTCATCAGCGAGGCGCGCTGCATTTCCAGCAGCGTCAGTGCCTGCACCTGACCCGGGCGCGGGAGCCGGCGGCCCGACTGGCGCAGTAGAAACTCGTCCCGATCCGCCGCCTCGTCCACCAACAACTTGATATACTCGTCGCGCGCCCGCCACGGATCGCGGAAGAGGTCGCCGCCGACTGTCTCGAAAACGCGCGCGGCCTCGTCGCGCAAATAGTTCAGGGCTGCGCGCAGTGGGGCGCGCCACTGTTGGCCCCAGCCCTCGGGCGCGCCGGCGTGACAACTGCAATCGCGGGACCAGCGGCCGACGCCGTGCACGCAACTCCATGCCGTGCCTTCGTCGTCGGGTCCGCGCTTGATCTCGACTTCGACGAGCGGCGGATGCTTCGCGAGATATTCGCCATAATTGGTCACGCGAAAACCGCGGCGCGCGGCCTCCTCTTCGAGCGCGTAGGCAAGGCAGCGGTCGCCGAAGTGAAAATGGTGGCCGTAACTCTCGCCGTCGGTGGCGACGTTGATGACTCGCTCCACCGCCGCGCTCGCCGCCCCGCCCCGCGCGCCGGCCGCCGCGCGCTCGATGCGCTCCATCAGCATGTGGCTCGACGCGAGCACGCCGTCAAAGGCAATGCCCTTGGCGACGTGGCCGTCGTAGAAGAAGACCGCGAGCGAACGCCCGCCGCCGTCGCGGTGAAAATATTTGTACGGGACGGAGGTATCGATTTGCCCGTCGCTCACGCTCTGCCACACCTCGGCCCCGACGGCGCGGATGCGTTCTGCCTGAAAGGGCGAGAGGATGACGTACTTGAGACCCTCTTCGATCAGCGCGTCGAGCGTCGCATCGTTGGCGGCTGTCTCCGGCAGCCAGAGCGATTCGGCTTCGCGGCCGAAGCGGTAGCGGAAATCCGCGAGACCCCAGCGGATCTCCGTGCGCCGGTCGCGCTCGTTGCAGAGCGTCAGGATCGCGTGGTGGTACCCTTGCGCGATGGCGTTGCCGTGGCCCGCGCGCGCCCGAACGCTCGCGCGGTCGGCTTCAATCACGCGCCGGTAAGTATCCGGGTGACGGGAAGCGAGCCACGTCAGCAGCGTCGGGCCGAAGTTGAAACTGATGTTGCCGTAATTGTTGACGACGCGCTCAAGCCGCCCGTAATTGTCGATGACGCGCGCGAAGGCGTTCGGCAGATAACACTCGGAGTGAATGCGCTCGTTCCAATTATCGAAAGGCCGTGCGCTCGGCTGGCGCTCGATGGTGTCAGTCCAAGGGTTCTCGCGCGGAGGCTGATAGAAGTGTCCGTGGATGATCAGGGCTGTGGTCATGGGGGTTTATCTTTCTGGCGGCAGTTTATTAAGGCGGCAGGCAAAAGGCAAAAGGCGGGAGTCAATCGGCTGACAATGCCGATCGGCTCCCGCCTTTCGCTCAACTGAGTTGACTGCCGCTTTCAATACCCGGAGCGGTAGCGACGGGGCGCCGTGTAACCCGGTCGCTACCGCTCTGGGTTCTGACAGTGTTTAGCGCGACGGGCCGAATCTGAGTTGATATTCAGGCGAGTAGAGGAACCCGAAGATCATCGCCCGAAAGTCTCCGGTCGTCTCCAGCACCCGCAGCCACGTCGCGAACCCCGCCGGCTCCGGGTCGCGCTGCAA
>JBOGOY010000674.1:0-3248 GCA_050748185.1 Pyrinomonadaceae bacterium | reverse complement strand
CAGGACAAGGACGACGACAACGACGGTGTGGATGACAGCAAAGACAACGACGGCTGCCAAGACGCCGACAACGACGGCATCAATGACGGAGCGGACACGGACGACGATAACGACGGCACGGACGACGCCGCTGATCGCGACGACGATAACGACGGCGTGAGAGACGCTCGCGACACGGACGACGACAACGACGGCGTCAGCGATTCAAGTGACAACGACGCCGACAACGATGGCATCGACAATGCCTCGGACTTCGACGACACGTGCGACGACGACTAAAACTCACAGGTCGCATTACAGCCACAGGAGACAAGGGGCCCGCCCCTCACTCATCGTGAGGGGCGGGCCCCTTCGGTTCGTGACCCGCAGAGTCTTACCGCCGTGGCTCAGGTCGAACGCGCATTCGGGAACGAAGTTTAACTCGCGGCGGAGAGTTTTAAGAGAGTGATTTCCGGCGGGACGCGGAAGCGCACTGGCAGGATACTGGTGCCGACACCGGGAGTGACGTAGAGGTGTCGGCCCGCTTCGACGACGTGGCCGATGGCGTAGCGCGCGCCGAAGTCGGAGGGGACCACGAGGCGGCCGAAGAGAGGAAGGTTAACCTGCCCGCCGTGCGTGTGGCCGGCTAGTGTCAGCGCGGCGCGCGCTGGCACGCCGGGGAATACGTCCGGGTTGTGCGTCAACACGATGACCGGCGCGTCCGGGTCTGCGACTTGGGCGAGGCTGCCGGGGATGTCCGGCCGCCGCGTCCAGAGGTCGGCGAGGCCGACCAGCCAGACGGGACGCCCGTTGTGTGGAAAACTCGCGGCATCGTTTTCGAGCACGCGCACGCCCGCGCCTTCCAGCGCGCCGCGAACCCTTTCGCCGCCCTCCACCCAATCGTGATTGCCGAGCACCGCGAAGACACCCGAACGCGCGTTGAGGTTTCTCAGCTTTCCCGCCGTCACCTCCGGCCCGATGAACTCGCCGCCCACGATGCCCGAGATGACGAAATCCCCGAGCAACACCACCACATCGGGACGAAGCCGGTTGATCTCAGCCACCAGCCTTTCTAGTTTTTCGTCGTCAATGTGGGGCGATCCGGCATGAATGTCTGAGACGGCGACGAGCCGCAACTCGCCGTACTCGCGCGGCCACTGCGGAAGACTTAAAGTAACCTCTTCGACGGTGAGGCAATCCGGCTCGAACACGAAGGCCCAGAGGAAGAGCGCGACGCCGACGAGTGTGACGAATCCAACCGCGAGTTTGAGTTTGCGCCACCCAATGAAAGCCATATCTCCTACTTAGCCTGAATCAATAGTTACAACATCAGGTCAGAACAACCAACCACGAAGCACACGAAGAGCGCAAGGGACCGAAATCAGGGGCGACGCAAGCGCCTTGCCTTCCTTGGTGCGCTTCGTGTGCTTCGTGGTTAACTTCTGTTGCCGTATGAAATGTGTCAAGACTGCTTGAGGCTCACTCAAATCCTTTCAACCCGCGCGGGAAATACTCGGACCATCGCCGAGCCACGAGCGCTGCAATGTCCGGGCGCGCGACCAACTCGTCCGGATAGCCCGGCTTCATCCTTGCGTCAATCACGACGGGTCCGCGATAGACGAGGTGATGCCGGCGCACTTCGGTTTCGGCGGCGTGGATGTCTGCGGCCGGCTCGAAACGGGTCCAAGTGGCCCAGAGGAAATCGGCGGACGAACGCGCCACTTCGGCGCTGTCGTGCAACACAACAAGGGGCCAACCGGCGAAGGCGGCTTCGCGCGCCAGCCGCGCCGCCTGCTCGGGGTCGGCGGCGTAAGGCGCACCTTCGACGACGAGGCATCCGCCGCAGAACACTTCGGCGCGCTTCACGTCGCCCGGCAGTTCGCCGCGAAACTCTCGGGGCAAGTCGCGGACGGGCTCGCCGAGGCCGAGCATGATGGCCTTGCTGCCTTCGTTAATCGTGCCGCTGGTGTAATCGAGCGTGTCCATCGAGACGTTCGAGAAGACGAAGAGATCGGTCTCCCAGCGGACGCGCGCGAGGATGTGCTCAAAGAGACTCTTGAAGTCGCGCAGGTCCTGCGGCGTGTCTGTGAGCAGCAGAAACTTAGTGAGCGAAAGTTGCCCTTCGCCGAGGATGCGGAAGCCGGAGACGAGCGCCTCGCGCCGGTAGCGCTCACGAACCACGGCCGCCGCCAGCGAGTGAAAACCGGTCTCGCCGTAGGACCACAGATCGCGCACGCTCGGCATCACCAGCGGGAACAGCGGCGACAGCAGTTGTTGCAGGTAATCGCCGATGAAAAAGTCTTCCTGCCGCGGCTTGCCGACGACCGTGGCCGGGTAGATCGCGTCGCGGCGGTGACACACGGCCGCGACGTGAAAGACCGGGTAATCGTGTCGCAACGAGTAGTAGCCGTAATGGTCGCCGAACGGTCCCTCGGGCCGGCGCTCGCGCGGCGGCACGCGACCGACGAGAGCGAACTCGGCCTCGGCGACGAGACGATGGCCGCCCTCGACTGGGTTCGGACTCATCCGGATGCGCTCGCCGGCGAGCAGCGAGGCGAGGACCAGTTCGGGCACGTCTTCCGGCAAGGGCGCGATCGCCGAAAGGATCAGCGCGGGCGGGCCGCCGAGGAAGACCGTGACCGGGAGGGGTTGGTCCCTTTGTTCCGCGTGGTGGTAGTGAAAACCGCCGCCCTTGTGAATCTGCCAGTGGAGGCCGGTGGACTGCCGGTCGTAGCGCTGCATCCGGTACATCCCGAGGTTGTGCTTGCGTGTCTCAGGGTGCTCGGTGTAAACGAGCGGCAGCGTGAAGAAGGGGCCGCCGTCCTCCTGCCAAGTGGTCAGCACCGGCAACTCTTCAAGGCGCGCGGGACGATCGATTACTTCCCTGACCGGGGCGTGGCGCGTGCTTTTGGTCCCCAGCTTCAGCGCTTCGAGCGCGAGCGCGCGGTGTTGCCACAGTTGTGCGGGCTTCGGCGGCAACAGGCTCTCAGCGACGTGGACCACTTCGCGCACCAGCGCCTTGGGCTTCGGCCCGAAGGCCAACTCAATGCGCCGCGCCGTGCCGAAAAGATTCGTCACCACCGGGTAGCGGCTGCCTTTGACGCGCGTGAACAGAATCGCCGGCCCGCCTCGCTCGATGACGCGACGGTGAACCTCGGCCAGTTCGAGGTAGGGATCGACTTCCGTTTCGACGTTGATGAGGTCGCGCTCGCGCCGGAGCAGTTCGAGGAAAGAGCGGAGGTTGCGGTGCATACGATTGCGGATTGCGG
>JBOGOY010000673.1:0-3251 GCA_050748185.1 Pyrinomonadaceae bacterium | reverse complement strand
ACCGATCAATCGTCCTAACGTCGGCAACGACCTCAATACCGGGGTCACAGGTTCGGGCGGCATCGGCACCGCCGGCAATCCGGCCACGCGCGGCACAGGGTTGAACCTGTTCGCCGATCCGGCGGCGGTATACAACAACTTCCGCAGGATTAACATTGACACGGACGGGCGCTCCGGGCGAGGAGTGCTGCGCGGCTTTTCGAGGTGGAATCTCGACTTCTCGGTCGGTAAGGAGACCAAGATCGGAGAGCGCTTGAAGTTCACGATCACGGGTGATTTCTTCAACGTGTTCAACCGCGTAAACTTCAGCAACCCTGCCCTCTCCCTCCAGAATCAAGCCGGGTTTGGCGTCGTATCTTCGACCCTGTTGAACAGTCAGCGGAGGATTCAGCTTGGCGGCAGGTTTGAGTTCTAACCGCTCACGTCGCTTCGGGCGCGGTGGGAGAATCAATGACGAGTGTCGAGTTAAGCAGGTGAACAAGTAATGCGGTGTTCAGTGCGGAAGCTCGCACGCAGTAAGGGCGCAACAGACACACTCGACTAGCGTGCGTGTTTCTGCAATCAAGCTGGTTGCTATAATTCGTCATTGATTCTCCCGCCGGCGGTACTGACACGTTCGATTAACGAAAGACAGGTGTTGGTTATGACGCGCGTGAAAAACACAAGGATGCCCTTACTGCTGGCGTTGGCGCTCTTGTCTCTAGCGGCGACGCAGGGCGGAGAGTTCTGGCAAAAGAAGTCATATCAAAAATGGTCGGAGCAGGAATGCCGCAAGCTCCTCGCGAATTCTCCTTGGGCGCAAAGTCACACGTTGAGCCAGACGATTATCCAGCCGCTTCAATCGCCGGGCGTGTCGCGCCCTTTAGGGGGGGCCACGGATAACATAGAGAATGCCCGGTCGCCTGAACCCCTTGCCAGAGATGACGTGGGGCGCGCCCGCCAGTCGCGGCCGGAGCTTAAATACCAAGCCCAATTCCGATCCGCCCTCCCGATTCGGCAAGCTATCGTGCGGCTCAGTCAAATCAACGCGAAGTATGACGACATGACGTCCGAACAGAAGCAAGCCTTTGACCAGAATGCGGAAGCTTTCCTAGCAAAAACCTTTCCCGAGACGCTGGTTCTCCACGTCTCCTATAGTTCAAACGTGCAGGTTGACGACCGTGAACTGGCCCGCCACTGGCAGGGCCAGACGACGGAGACGCTCAAAAACTTTGTCTTCCTGATTCTGCCGGGAGGAGAGAAGATTCCGCTGTCAGGCTATGCGGTAGCGCAGGGCGCCGGCCGAGAGTTTCAGTTCATCTTTCCACGCCAGTATGAAGGTCGCCCACTGGTCCGCGCTCAGGATAAGGCTCTGCAACTGGAGTTTCCTCATCCCAAGATTCGTGACCAAAAAGAGTCACGAGTTTTGCTCTCCTTCAAGGTCGAGAAAATGTCGATGGATGGGGAGCCAGCGTACTGAGACCATCCCCACGACGCCGGATAGTTTACCTGCGCGACAAATTGATGAAAAAGACATCATTGATCCTATGCCTGCTGTTTTCGCTGACTTTTGCCGCTCGCGCGCAAACTGCGAATGGCCATCACGCGGTTGACGATCAGTTCAACAGCGTCCGCGCGTTTATCCGCAAGCAGATGTTCGAGCGCAATATCCCATCGGTTGCCATAGCCGTTGCGCGCGATGGCAAGATCATCTGGGAAGAGGCTTTCGGCTGGGCTGATCGAGAAAATCGCATTGCCGCGACGCCAGACACGATCTATTCGCTCGCTTCGATCTCGAAACCGATCACCGCGACCGGATTGATGATTCTGAAAGAGCGCGGCCGTGTCGATCTCGACCGCCCCGTCAACGATTACCTCGGCGAGGCGAAGATCAAGGTCCGCGTCGGCAATCCGGCCGATGCCACGGTGCGCCGCGTAGCCAATCACACCGCGGGACTGCCCTTGCATTACCAGTTCTTTTACGAAGACGAGCCATACCGCGCACCGGCGCGCGACGAAACCATTCGGCGTTACGCCAATAGCGTGACCGCGCCCGGCGAGAAGCATGAATATTCAAATCTGGGCTACGGCATTCTCGATTATGTCATCGAGCGAGTGTCGGCAAAGAGCTATGCGGAGTTTATGCGGACGGAGGTCTTTCAACCTCTCGGGCTCACGCACATGTCGGTTGATATTGCGCCGGGATTGGAGAAATACCAAGCGGTTCGTTATGGGGGAGATGGGTTGCCGATTCCGTTTTACGCCTTCGATCATCCCGGCGGTTCCGCCGTTTATGCCAGCGCGCACGATCTGGTCAAGTTCGGCTTGTTCCATTTGAAAGCGCATCTGCCTGATCAGAAGCCGATCTTAAGCGATCAAACCATTGATGATATGCAGCGGTCAACGGCTCAGTCCGGGCCGGACACGGGTTACGGCATCGGCTGGAATTCAACCGTTTTTCCCGGGAATCATCCGGTCGTCGCCCACGGCGGCGGCATGGGCGGCGTCGCGACGAGCCTGCGCCTCTTCCCGCGGGACAAGATCGCCATCGTCGTGCTGACCAATTCAAGCTCGCCCGCGCCCGGTTTGATCTCTAATGAGATCATCGCCGCGCTCATGCCCGACGCAGCGCCCAAGTCTGTTGCCCAAAATCAGCCGCCGCCGGAACCCGTCTTCAAGCCGGTAAGCGAATTGACCGGCGTCTGGAAGGGAACGGTTCATACCTACAAAGAAGAGATTCCCTTCACGATAGAGATCAAACCGGACGGGGATATTCATGCGCGGCTCGGCAATCAACTGCGAACGCTGCTCGACCGGGCGCGTTTCAGCGACGGCTATTTGACGGGACTGATGATGAGCGACATCGGGACCGAAGACGCCAACCGCACTCGATATGTCTTGTCGCTGTCGTTGAAGCTGCGCGGCGACGTGATGAATGGGGCTATGGCGGCCATCTCGATGTCTGGGAAGCGCGTCGGTAATGCGTTAACGCAATGGGTTGAGTTGAAGAAACAATAGACCTCTTGCAAAAGTCGTCGTCTTTCTGCGGCTCCGGCCGCCTGATGTGCGGTGAGTCTCTGACTCACCGGAAAGCGTTTGGTTTTTTCTGGGGCTCCGCCCCTGTCCGGGGCGAAGCCCCAAGCAGGAGAGTCGGCGTGACGGAAGGGCGCAGCCCTTCCGCACATCAGGCGGCCGGAGCCGCAAGCAAATCATCACTTTTGCAAGAGGTCTAATAAAACCGGAGCGAACGCATTTCCCGCTAATCGGGCGGG
>JBOGOY010000672.1:0-3253 GCA_050748185.1 Pyrinomonadaceae bacterium | reverse complement strand
GGCTTAATGTGCAGCCGGTCGTCAATCAGCCCGACGGCGAAGAGGAACGCGCTCGCCAGCATCACTACCCAGCCGTAAGGGTGATGCGGCATCCGCCCGATGAAGATCAGGTAGGTGAGGGCGACCGTGAAAAAGATCGCTACGCCGCCGAACATCGCCGTCGGCCTTTTGTGCCACCGATCCGCCTTAGGTCGCGCGACGAGCCCCAACCGACGCGCGCCGTAACGCACTACGGGCGTCAGCAAGAGCGCCAGCGCGAACGACACCGCAAGCGGCAAAAGGTCCAGAAGTCCGGTGGGCATGACCGTCGGTAAATGTCTCGTTTGCTGTAGGAGTCGGGGGGTAAGCTATTCGATGTGGCGGGAGAAATCAAGCAGGAAGAGTGAGCGGTGAGCCGTCAGCAGTGAGCGGAAAGTTAACGGCGACTGCTGACGGCTTACCGCTCACTATCACCGACCGCTGTAGTAGGCGATCACCTGCTCCAGAATCCCGTCGAGTTTGATCTCGGGGTTGAAGCCGACGAGGCTGTTGACTTTGGACGTGTCGGGGATGCGGCGCGGCATGTCCTCGAAGCCCTCCTCGTAGGCCTCGTCGTAGGGAACGAGGATGATCTCGGAGTCGGATTTCGTCAGTTCCTTGACGCGGTGCGCCAACTCCAGAATCGAGACCTCCTCGTTCGAGCCGATGTTGAAGACCTGCCCGACCGCATCGGCGTGGTCCATCAGCCCGACGAGCGCGCCCACCACATCGCCGACGTAACCGAAGCAGCGCGTCTGCTCGCCGGTGCCGTAAACCGTGATCGGCCGGCCGGCGAGCGCCTGCTTGACGAAGGTCGGGATGACCATCCCGTACTGCCCGGTCTGGCGCGGGCCGACGGTGTTAAAAAGACGCACGACGACGGTCGGCAGTTTCTTCTCGCGCCAGTAGGCGAGCGCGAGGAATTCGTCGATCGCCTTCGAGCAGGCGTAGCTCCAGCGCCCCTTGGTGGTCGCGCCCATCACGAGGTTGCCGTCCTCCCGAAACGGCACTTCGGCGCTCAACCCGTACACCTCGGAGGTTGAGGCGACCAGCACCTTCTTTTTCTTCTTGTTCGCCATCGAGAGGACGACTTCGGTGCAGTGGACGTTGGTCTCGATGGTCCGCACCGGGCTCTCGACAATGAGTTTGACGCCGACGGCCGCCGCGAGGTGAAAGATCACGTCGCAACCGTCCACCAGTTCGGCCAGCAGCGGCTGGTTGAGCACCGTATCGACGGTGTAATGAAAGCGTGAATTCTCTTTGAGGTGCGCGATGTTCTCGATGCTCCCGGTGGAAAGATCGTCAATAACGAACACCTCGTCGCCGCGTCCGATGTAAGCGTCCGATAGGTGCGACCCGATGAAGCCCGCCCCGCCCGTAATCAAAACTCGCAAAAATTTTATCTCCTTTGTCACACTCTAATCGTGCAGCACGCATTAAACCACAGAGCCGCAGCGCATGTCAGAGCCGGCGTTAGCAGAGCGGCACTTTCACTGACGCCTCAAGGTGGAGGTGCCGTTTGGCTGCGGCGAGGTAGCGGAGGTCGCGACCATCCGAGCCGCCGCCCCTCCTGCCTGTGGCGAAATCAATTCTTCGTAAATCTCCTGCAAGTCGGCCACGAGGCGATCTTTGGAGTAATAACTCGCGACGAACTCGCGGCCCCGCGCGCCGAGTTGGGCGCGCAACTCGGGCCGCTCGACGAGGTAGCTGAGCGCCTCGGCGAAAGCTTCGGGGTCGCCCGCCTGCACCTGCACGCCCCGCTCGCAGACCTGCCACGCGAGGTGCGGGCGGCGCAACTCCGAGGGCCACAAGCCGCCGAGCAGATCCACTACGCCGCCGACCGCCGTCGCCACGCACGCGCGCTCGTTCGCCATCGCCTCGATCAGCGTCAGCGGCGTGCCCTCGTTGCGCGAGGTCAGCGCCACCACGTCGAGCGCCGGGTAGAAATCCTCCGGATCGTCGCGCAGTCCCGCGAAAGTCATCGCGCCGGCTAACCCCAAGTCGCGCGCCCGCGCTTCCAAACGCGCGCGCAGGTGGCCGTCACCGATCACGAAGAAGCGCACGCGGCCGCCGCTACGGTCTGCCGTCGCGCCGGCCGCCACTCGCGCTTGCAAAAAACACGCAGCGGCGTCAAGGAACAACTCGTGGTGCTTGATCTCGGTCAGCCGCCCGACGATGCCGACCAAAATATCCTGCTCGCCCGTGCCCCACTCCGCGCGCAGCCGCCCGCGCCGCGCTTCCCACTCGCCGAAGGCTCCGAGGTCGAGGCCGAGCGGCACGACGCGAAATTGTTTGGCGCGCCCGACGCGGAACTGCTCGTGAATCTCCCGATACTGTTGCGGGCTGATGACCACGATGCGATCGGTCGCGAACCGCGCGAGCACCCGCTCGATGAAGAGGAAGAGGCGCGTCTTCCAACGGCCGTAGTAGCTATGAAAGATGTGCCCGTGGTAGGTGTGAACGAAACGGCAACGGCGCGGGCGTCCCACGAGCGCCCCGAGACTGGACCACTTGTAGAGCAGTCCAGCGACGCGCCCGACCGTCCCCGCCTTCGCCGTATGCGTGTGGACCACGTCGGGCCGGAGCCGCCGGAACAAGCGATAAAGTTTCCAGACCGTGATGGCGTCACGCGGCGAGATTTCGCGGCTCATCTCCGGAATGATCAGTGGCGTGATACTTTGCCGCAAGGCGAAGTAAGTCATGTCGTCTTCGCCCGGCGGGACGACCCCGGCCACTAAAATCGGCTCTACTCCGGCGCGGTCGCGCAGGCCCGCCGTGACCCACGCCACGTGCCGCGCCGGCCCGCCCACGTTCAAACGCGCGATGATGCGAATGACTTTCACGGTGGTCAGTGGTCAGTAGTCAGTGGTCAATAAATTTGCGTTGCTCGATCTTGCCGCTTCGATGGAAAGCGGCGACTGCGCGATCATGGGCTACTGACCACTGACTACTTTTATCGTCAGTCAATGTATCGTTCAAACCACAGTTCGAGCATCAGCAGCGTCCAGAGTTGGTGCGCGTAGTCGCGCTCGCCGCGCGTGTGCAACTCGTACATGCGGCGGACGGCTTCGGGGCTGAAGATGCCGCGCGAGAGGGCGCGCCCGGAGAGCAACCGTTCGGCCAGAAAGTCTTTCATCTGCCCGCGGAACCAGTGGCCGAGGGGGACGCCGAAACCCATCTTAGGCCGCCGTAGGTTCTCGACGGGGACCAATTGGGGCAGCACTTTTTTCAGCAG
>JBOGOY010000671.1:0-3257 GCA_050748185.1 Pyrinomonadaceae bacterium | reverse complement strand
CTCGTCAATCTGGCGGGGCGGCAGCAGGTGCTAATCGTCACGGCGGGGCGCGTTTTCGGGCTCGCGCCGGAAGACGGCGCGCTCCTCTGGTCGCACACGTGGGACACAAGCATGGGCATCAACGTCTCGCAGCCGATCGTGGTGGACAGGAACCGCTTCTTCATCTCGGCCGGCTACGGCAAGGGCGCGTCGCTCGTCGAAGTGACGGACGCTGGCTCGAATAAATTCACGACGCGCGCTCTATGGGAGAACATCAACCTCAAGACGAAGTTCAACAGCCCGGTTTATCACAACGGCCATGTCTACGGGCTCGACGAAGGCATCCTCTCCTGCGTGGACGTGCAGACCGGCGAGCGCAAGTGGAAGGGCGGGCGCTTCGGCTACGGCCAACTGCTCGCGGCGGGCGGCAACCTGATCGTGCTGACCGAGGCGGGCGAACTCGCACTCGTCAAAGCCGATCCGTCGGCCTATACGGAGGTCGCGAAGTTCGGCGCCATCGAGGGCAAGACGTGGAACGTGCCGGCCATCGCCGGCGGGCGTCTGCTCGTTCGCAACGGCGCCGAGATGGCGTGCTACAGCCTGACGGACTGACAACTGAAGGCGGCTGCGGAAATAAGGCCGCGGATGAGAGCGGATCAATGCGGATCAGGACATCTTTCTGAATCAGCGTTGCTCCGCCTCTCATCCGCGGCCTTTTTATTTCGTCTGTCCGCGCATCAGGGTCGCCGCGCTCGCGCAAGCCGAGAGCGCGAGGCCGACGTAAACTTGGGGCTCTCTGAGCAGCGTGAAGGCGGCGGCGAAAAGGGCGAAGACCAAGAAGTTTGCCGCGAGACACAGTGCGCGCACGACGCGATCAACGGCCGCGTGTCTGACCGCCGCGAAATTCAAGAAGCCCGCGAAGACGAGCGCCACGCCTGCGCCCGCGAACCACAACGCATTCAGATTAAATTCCCGGTAGGCGAACGGCGTGAAACCGATGTGGACGAGGCCGAGCGCCGAGAGCAACCAAGCGCAGATTATGTGGAGCTTTTTGAGCATAAAAGTCTTGCCTATCCGGGAACGGTGAGTTTGTACCACGCGGCCGAAATGATCCACGAAGTCACGCGGAATAACGCGAACAGGAAGGTTCAATTCGTTTCGCGTTTCGCGGATTAACGCGATTTGAAAAAGCTGAGTTAAAAGTCGGTGGCCGAAGCTGCCGCCCGCGTCCTGACGTCGAACTCACTTCCCTGACTACTATTGGCGCGACGACTCTCAACGATCATACTCTCCTGCCAACCACTTTTCGCGGTAAGTCCCGACAAAGCGCTCGAAGAATTGTCGCGTGCGCGGTTTGAGATCGTCGAGCAAGCCCGGTTCGAGAAAACAGGTGGGTGGCGGCGTGGACCAAGCTGGGTGTCGGGAGCGCGCGCCGTAGATGGCGTCGAAGGTGCGGCGCGTGCGGCCCGTCACGTAGCGGCCGCGGTGGATCGACCACGCGCTGAAGAAGACGGCGTCGCCGGGTTCGAGCGCGATGCGCGTGGCGTTCGGCATCTCGGGCGAGTCGGGCCTGCGGCCGTTCCAACCTTTACGGATTGAAAGCTCTTCCTCAGTGTCCCAGCGCCGGTGCGTGCCCGGCACAATTTCAAGGTGATCGTCGGCGACAATCGCGACGTGCATGTGCACGCCGACGTGCTGCCGCATCCGCGCTTGTTCGGTTTCCAAGTCGGGCGCGCCGAATTGCTGGTCCCGGTGCCAGTCGCCAGCGCGCGACGAGTCGCGCGGCTCGAAGAAGTATTGCGTGTTGTGGAAGAGCGGCTTGTCGAGGCCGAGGGACGCGAGCCGGTCGAGGACGCCTTCGTCGGCGACGAAGCCGAGCAGCGCGGTCAGTTGGTCGGAATGGTTTTTGAAATAGCGCGGCTGCGTCAGGAAGGCCATGTTGGTGTTGTTGGCCGCGGCGCGCGGGTCGGGCGACTCGTCGAGCCACGCGGCGAAGACGCGATCGCAGATCGCGCGCAGTTTCGCCACGCGGCCGGCGTCGAACATCCGCGGGAGGAGCACGAAGCCTTGCTCGTCCCAATGCGCTTTCAACCTTTCGTCCGTCATCCGGCGAGGGACCAAGAGGCGAGCGTCGTCTCGTCTTTGACGAGGAGCCGGCCGCCGAGCAGCAGCGGGTGGGCCCACGTCGGGCTCTTGGCGACTTCGTATTGCGCGACGGGCACGAAGGCTTTGGCGTCCGCCGGCAGCACCTTGAGGTTCGCGTCGTTGGTCAGCAGCAGTAAAAACTTCCCGGCCCCGACGATCGCGGCGTTCTCGCCGGCGCGCCCTTCGCTCTGCCACACGCTACGGCCGGTGTCGGCATCGAGGGCGACGAACTGACCTTTGCGGCGCACCGACAAACCGAACAGCAGGTTGCCGCTCACGACCGGCGTGTTCATGTACAGTTCGGCCTCGGCGTTGCGCCAGACCTCTCTGGGGACCAGTGCCGCGCCCTGTCTCTCTACTTTGAGCGCCGCGAGTCCTTGTCCTTCGCGCGCGACGACGAGCATGTCTTTGTAGATGACGGGCGTGACGCTATTGGTGTCGTACTCGGTTCGGGCGGGCACGCTCCACAGCAACTTGCCGTCAGAGAGTGAGACACCGACGAGTTGCTTTTGCGTGAAAGTGACGAGTTGGCGCGTGCCGGCGAGCGGCGCCACGACGGGCGAGGCGTAGGCCGGGCCGTCGCCGTCATAGCGCCAGCGCTCAACGCCGGTCGCGGCGTCGAAGGCCGTCAACGCGCCGCGACCGTGGCCGCCGACGTGTGCGATAAGCAGTCCGCCTTCGACCACGGGCGACATCGACGTGCCGTAGAGCGGGGAAGTCGTCGGGTACTGCTTCGCGAATTCTTTCCGCCAGTTGAGCCGTCCCGTGCGCGCGTCGAAGCAGGAGAGGACGCCCGTGATGCCGAGCGTGTAGAGCCGGCCGCCACTCAACGCCGGCGTGGACTTCGGCCCCTTGCCGTGCCCCGTCGCCGCCGGATTCATTTCGTAGGCGACCGGGTAACTCGCCCGCCAGAGTTGCTTGCCGGTCGCGGCGTCGAGGCCCAACACGACTTCCTCTTCGCCCTGCCGCGCGAAAACATAGACTCGCCCTTCGGCCGATACCGGCGACGAATGACCGACGCCGACAGTGACGCGCCACTCTTCTTTCAGGGTCTTCGGCCACGCCGCCGGCAGCGCCGCCCCCGTCACCCAACCGTCGCGCGCCGGGCCGCGCCATTGAGACCAGTCCTGCGC
>JBOGOY010000670.1:0-3257 GCA_050748185.1 Pyrinomonadaceae bacterium | reverse complement strand
ACCGTAAAGGTTCGCAACATCAGGAACGAAGAGACCGGCGACGTCGAGTTGTCTGAGGCGGTCTTCGGCGCGGAGTTGAACGAAGGGTTGATTCACGCGGCCGTCAAGAACTTCCTCGCCAACGCGCGGCAGGGGACGGTCGGCACGAAGACGCGCGGTGACGTGTCGGGTTCCGGTAAGAAGCTGTGGAAGCAGAAGGGGACGGGCCGCGCCCGCATCGCCTCTTTGCGCTCGCCACTCTGGAAGGGCGGCGGCAACGTCCACGGGCCGCAGCCGCGCGACTGGTCCACTAGTATGCCGAAGAAGATGCGGCGCGGCGCGCTGCGCTCGGCCCTCTCAGAGCGCCTGCGCGAAGGCAACCTCGTCGTGCTCGACGAGTTCGCGTTGCAGCAGCCGAAGACCAAAGATTTCCTCGGCGCGCTCAAGACGCTCGGCTTTGAAGGCCGGACGCTCGTCGTCGATTCGCTGGAGAACGATAACCTGCTGCTCGCGTCGCGCAACGTCAGGCGGGTGCGGCTGACGACGAGCCGCGCGCTGAACATCTACGACCTGCTCTACCACGAGAAATTGGTGCTGTCGCGCGCCGCCGCCGAGGAGTTGTCGGCGCTGCTCGATCCGAACCGTCAGGCGGCCGAAACGCCGGCGCAGGAAGAGGAGGCGGCGTAAACTGTCATGAGAACACTGTGGGACATCATCAAGTCGCCGGTCATCACGGAGAAGGCGCTCGTCGCGAAGGAAGAGTCGGCGGACGGCAAGCAGTTGCTCACCTTCCGCGTCGATCGCCACGCCACCAAACCGGAGATCAGGACGGCGGTCGAGCGCATCTTCGACGTCAAGGTTGACGCGGTTCGCACCATCAACTACATGGGCAAGAAGGCGCGCCGCGGCCGCTTCGAGGGGCGCAAGCCCTCTTGGAAGAAGGCCTACGTCACCCTCAAGCAGGGCGAGCGCCCACTGGACTACGGCGAATCAATCTGAAAGCAGAAGGGAGAAAGGCGAAGGGCGAAAGTAGAGGACACAGCTTCGCTGTGAAAAAAAATCACGCCTTAGGCGTGGCCGCACTTTCCCCTTTCGCCCTTCGCCTTTCACCTTGTAAAGATTATGGGCATCAAGAAACTGACACCGACATCGCCGGCCAGACGTTACCAGACGTACCTGACGCGCGACGAACTGACGAAGGGCGCGGAGCCGGAGAAATCTCTGCTGGAGCCGAAGACGCGCATTTCGGGCCGCAACAACGACGGCCACATCACGGTGCGGCGGCGCGGCGGCGGCTCGAAGCGCTTCTATCGAATCATCGACTTCAAGCGCAACAAGCCGGGCGTGCCCGGTCGCGTCACGCAGATCGAGTACGATCCGAACCGCTCGGCGCACATCGCGCTCGTGACGTACCTCGACGGCGAGAAGCGCTACATCCTCGCGCCGGCCGGGATCGAAGTCGGCAAGACCGTGATGAGCGGCCCCGAGGCCGACATCCTGCCGGGAAACGCGCTGCCGATCCGCAACATTCCGCTCGGCACGCAGATCCACAACATCGAACTCAGGCCCGGCAAGGGCGGACAGATGGCGCGCTCGGCCGGGGCGTTCGCGCAACTCGTCGCCAAAGAGGGCGATTACGCGCAACTGAGGATGCCTTCGGGCGAGGTGCGGCGCGTGCCCGTCGTCTGCATGGCGACCGTGGGCCAAGTCGGCAACGTCGAGCACGAGAACGTCTCTTACGGCAAGGCCGGCCGCTCGCGCTGGAAGGGTATTCGGCCGCATGTGCGCGGCGTCGCGATGAACCCGGTGGACCACCCGCACGGCGGCGGTGAGGGCAAGACTTCAGGCGGCCGCCACCCGGTTACGCCGTGGGGCCAGCCGACGCGCGGCTACAAGACGCGCAACAACAAGCGCACGCAAAAAATGATCGTGCGCGACAGAAGGACCAAGTAGAAAGGAGAAAGGCGAAAGGCGAAAGTGTGGCCGCGCCTGCGGCGCGAAATTTAAAAGTTGATTCACGGCAAAGCTGTGTCCTGACTTTCCCCTTTCGCCCTTCGCCTTTCCACTTTGATGTTATGGCACGTTCAGTTAAAAAAGGGCCGTTCGTTGACGAGCACCTGATGAATAAGGTCACCGCCATTCGGACGGGCAGCGCACGCCCGCCGGCCGTGAAGACGTGGTCGCGGCGCTCGACCATCACCCCGGAATTCGTCGGGCTGACCTTCGGCGTCCACAACGGCAAGCGGCACATCCCCGTCTACGTCACGGAGAACATGGTCGGCCACAAGTTGGGCGAGTTCGCGCCGACGCGCACCTTCAAGGGGCATTCGGGCACGAAGACCGAGAAGGGCGGCAAGTCGCGGTAAACGATGAATGATGAATGCGGAATGATGAATAAAAACGGATTCGTTTCATTTATCATTCATCACTCCTCGTTCATCATTGAGGTTGAGTATGGAAGCGAGAGCGAGTGCAAAGTATCTGCGTGGGTCGGCGCAAAAGGCGCGGCTCGTGGTTGACATGATCCGCGGCAAGGGCGTCAACGAAGCGCTGGCGATTCTGCAATTCACGAACAAGCGCGCCGCCGACGGGATCGAGAAGTGTGTCCGTTCGGCGGTGGCGAACGCGACCGAATCGGCGGAGAAGGAAAATACCGCGGTCGATCCGGACGAACTCTGGGTCAAGACGTGCTACGTGGACATGGGGCCGACGAAGAATCGCCGCCGCGTGCGCCCCGCGCCGCAGGGCCGCGCCTATCGCGAGCGTCGCCACTTCCATCACATCACCGTCCTGCTGTCCACCGACGGCAAGCCGCTGACGGTGCAGGAGGCCAAGCATGCGGCGAGCAAGGCGAGGGCGGCCAAGAAGCCTGCCGGCGCGAAGCGCGCGGCGGCGAAGAGGCCCGAAACGACCGCCCCCGCCGCCGGGACGGCCGCCACCGAAACCACGACTGAGTAACAGTTGAACGGAGAATTAGAGTGGGTCAGAAAGTTCATCCATACGGCTTCCGCCTCGGCTACAACAAGGACTGGCACTCGCACTGGTTCGAGAAGAAGCGCTACGGCGACTATCTGCTTGAAGACCTCAAGCTGAAGGCGCAGCTTAAAGCGCGCTTCGCGGGCGCGGGCGTTTCGCATGTGGACATCGAGCGGGCGGCCAACCGCGTCAAGATCATCATTTACACCTCGCGCCCCGGCATCATCATCGGGCGCAAGGGCGCGGAGATCGACAAACTCAAGGGCGACATCGCTTCGCGCACCGGCCGGGAAGTGCTGGTT
>JBOGOY010000669.1:0-3258 GCA_050748185.1 Pyrinomonadaceae bacterium | reverse complement strand
CGTGCGGCTACGCCGCCGTGCGAGGCGCAGCCTCGCTGATGATGAACAATGCGCGCCGGTGAGCCATAGGCTCACCGCACATCAGGCGGCCGGAGCCGCAATGCACACACTTTTGCAAGACGTCTATTGGTCGTCTCGCAGCCAGCCCTGATGCAGGGCGTAGCGCACGATGTCGGCGCGGCTGCGTAAGTCGAGCTTCTCCATCAGGCGGGATTTATAAGTCTCGACGGACCTGACGCCGACGCCGAGGTGCGTCCCAATCTCTTTATTACTGTAGCCCAGCGCGATCAGCCGGAGCACCGCCGTCTCGCGCTCGCTCAAGGCTCCTTGCTGCGCCGCACCGCCGGCAGGCTGTCTGCCCAAATATCTGTCAACCACTTTCCCCGCCAGCGCCGGGTCGATGTAGGTGCCGCCGGCGGCTACCCTCCGGAGGGCGTGAATCAACTCGTCGGCGGCAGCGCGCTTGAGCACGTAACCCCGAGCGCCCGCCTCGAACAGGCGACGCAGGTAGCTGGCGTCCTCGTGGACGGTGAGCGCCAGCACCCGCACCGCGGGCCGCGCCTTCTTCAGTTTCTCCGCCACCTCCGCCCCGCTCGGGGCCGGCATCGAGACGTCCAGCACAACGACGTCGGGCTGGAGTTGCATGGCCCCGCGCAGGGCGAGGTGGCCTTCGGCCGCCTCGCCGATCACTTCCATGTCGGGCTGCGCGTTAATGAGAGCCTTCAGCCCCTCGCGCACGATGGCGTGATCGTCGGCTAAGAAGATACGCAGTTTGTTCATCAGACGCCCCCTTTTTCCCCGAGATTCGTCGGCGCCGGGATGCGAACGAAAATCGTCGTGCCCTTCCCGAGCGCGGATTCGACTTCGATCGTGCCGCCGATCAATTCAACCCGTTCCCTCATGCCCAACAGGCCCAGCCGGCGCGCCGCAGCGGGCGAATGCGCCGCGGACGCGAACGCGAAACCGCGCCCGTCGTCCTCGATGATGACGAGCGCGTGGCCGTCTCGCCGCTCCAGAATCAAGCTCACGCGCCGCGCCCCTCCGGCGTGCCTGAGCACGTTGTTGAAAGCTTCCTGCACGACGCGGTAGAGCGTGGTTTCGAGTTCGGGCGGGAGGCGGCGGCCGTCGTCGAAGCCGTCGCTGTGAAAGTCAACCGGCACCCCACAGCGTTGCGACCAATCCTCCGCATAGTTCCAGACGGCGGTGTGCAGACCAAAGTCGTCCAGCGCCGAAGGGCGCAACTCCCACGCGAGGGTGTGGACGTCGCGCCCGAGTTGGTTAGTCATTCCCTGCACCCGTTGCAGGCGCGCGTGCGCGTCCGGGTCTGACCTGACCGCCTCCTTCAGCGATTCGAGTTCGAGGCTGAGGGCGGTGATGTGCTGCCCCGTCTGATCGTGCAACTCGCGCGAGATACGACGGCGCTCCTCTTCCTGCGCGGCCACTAACCGTCGCAGCAAATCCCGGCGCGCCTCTTCGGCTTCTTTGCGCTCGGTGATGTCGAGCGTCACGCCCATCATGCGAAGCGGTCTTCCCGCAGAGTCGTATGAACAACGGCCGCGCGCAATAATCCAATGTGTGCTCCCGTCCGGCCAGACGTTACGGTACTCGGTGTCATAGTCGGCGTGCTCCGTGATGACCCGTTCGACCTCTGCGCGCACGCGAGATCGGTCGTCAGAGTGAATCGCGTCGAAGAGGGCTTGATAAGACAAATCGGCCTCGGGCGGCAGGCCGAAATTCGCCTTGCAGATGCCGGAGCTTTCGAGCGCGTGAGTAGTGAGGTCCAACTCCCACGAACCGAGCCGGCCGGTGTACAGTGCAATTTCGAGCCGTTGCGTGTGCTCGCGCACGGCACTCTCGGCCAGCCTGCGCTCCGCGATTTCGGCCTGCAATGTCTCGTTCATCCGCACCAGTTCGGAGGTCCGCTCCCTGACCCGCGCCTCTAATTCGTCGTGCGCTTTCCGGAGCGCTTCCTCCGCGCTCCGACGTTCGGTGACGTCGTTCGCTAAGACTATCTCGGCGCGTCTCCCCTCAAAGACCAGCGCGTGAGAGGTGATTTCCACGTGGATGGTGCTGCCGTCTTTTTTCCGATGCCGCCAGATGCCCGAATGTTCGAGCCCTGTGGCGGGCAGCCGCGTCACGTCGAGCAGCGAGGGGACGTCTTCGGGGGGGCGAATATCCTTGAGGGTCATCCCGAGAAACTCCTCCCGTGAGTACCCGTAGTGTTCGATGGCGGCTTCGTTGACCGCGATGAATCTGAGAGTCTCTAAGTCATAGACCCACATCGGGAGGGGATTGCTGTCAAACAACAACCTGTATCTCGCCTCCGAACCGCGCAGCGCTTCCTCGGCACGCTTGCGCTCGGAGATTTCGCGGATCATCGTCGTGACGTAGGCTTGGCCGGCGACCGTCGGGGTCGAGACGGAAGCCTCGAGATCGAGCAGCGCGCCGTCTTTCCGCTTTCCTTTGAACTCATATGTTGGCGGGGCCGTCTTGCCGCGCACGCGACGCCGGCCGAACTCCAGCATTCGCCTTTCGTCTTCCGACGACAACACGATTGAGATGTGTCTGCCGATCAACTCTTCGGGGCGCTCGTATCCGAACAGGCGGGTGTAGGACTCGTTCACGTAAACGATGAGTTCATCATGCTCGATGAGAATTCCGTCGCGCGAGGCCGCGAAGACGGCCCGCAGCCACTCCTCGCTTTGTTTCAGCTTCTCCTCGACCTGCCTGCGCGCCGTGATGTTTTCGTGCGCCACGACGACATGCGGCCCCACTGCGCTGGGAAGGCGTGTCACCCGCCCGATGAACCAACGCTGTACGGAGGGAGAATGGCAGAAGTACTCGAATGAGAATTCATTCTGCTGGTTGTTAATGACGGCGCGAATGCCGGCGGCGAAAGCCGCCGCCGCCTCAGAGCCTGCGCCCGCGGCCTTGTCACACACGGCGAGGTAATTCCTCCCGAGCGCGGCCCCCAGCGGCGCGGGCGGATTCGATTCGGCAAAGTCACGCCAAGCTTTATTGACGTTCACAATCGTACCCGCCGCATCGAGCACGGCGAGATGCTCGGAAAGCGCGTCGAGCGTGGCGCGGGCAAAGTCCGCCGCTCCCTCCGGCAGATTCTCAACGGCGTCTTGCGCTTCCGTGTGTTGCATACCTGAAGCAGAGCTTACCAATTAATTTAATCCGAGTCGCTCAGGAACGCTTCCGCTTCGAGGTCGTCTCGCCCCGCTCTTTGCTCCCTCCCGCGTTCCCGTCAAC
>JBOGOY010000668.1:0-3262 GCA_050748185.1 Pyrinomonadaceae bacterium | reverse complement strand
CAAAAGCTATGTCGAGTTCGCCCGCGAGGAGTTGGCGGACGAGCGCTTCGCTGGTCCCCGAAGCGACCGTGATCTCCGCGCGTTCGTGCTGAAGGCGCAACTGTTTCAGGACCAACGGCAGCGGGTCGGCGCTGAACATCGTCGAGGCGCTCCCCAAGCGCAGACGCCCGTGCGCCTCGCCGGTCAGTTCCTGTATTTCCGCGAGCGCGGCGTCGTGCTCGCGCAGGATGCGCTCGGCGCGCTGCAAGAGGCGCTCGCCGGCGTGCGTCAGCACGCACCGGCGCGGAGTGCGGACGAACAGCGGGGCACCGACGTCTTCTTCCAACTGGCGGATCTGCATACTGATCGCGGCCTGCGTGACGTGGACCCGCTCGGCGGCGGCGGTGAACGTGCCCGTCTCGGCGATGGCGGCCAGCGCGCGCAGTTGTCTGATTTCCATAAGGGACGGCCTCTGTATCAGGAATGGTTATCGGCTAAATAAAATCTTTTAGTTTCCATTATATGTCAAGTCGGCCTAGACTGGCCGGCAAGTCCACTGGGTTGAGGCCACACGAGCAAGTCCCTAGTCAAAAGTCGCACCCGAGAGCAGCGAAGGTTTCCCGTCATGCCGAAAGGCGTCGAGCACAGCACGAGCGGCAGGCGCGAGCCGGTCAACTTAACCGCCACGCCGGCCGCGCTTCAGCGGCAACTCTCGCCTGAACTATACCTCGGCGTCGATGGCGGGGGGACCAAGACCCACGCCGTGATCGTCGATCGGCAGAACCGCATCGTCGGCGAAGGCACGTCCGGCCCCTCCAACCCACTGCGGGTGGGCGTCAGCCCGGCCGCCGCCGCGGTGCGCGAGGCCGTCGATCGCGCCTGCGCCGCCGCGGGGGTGCGGCGCGGCGACGTGTTGGCGCTCGGGGTGGGATTGGCCGGCGTGCGCCGCGCCGACCTGAGTGAAAGGATGCGCGAAGCGCTCCACGCCCTTCAACTCGATCCGGCCGAAATCGTGACCGACGCCGACATCGCCCTCTTCGGGGCGACGAATGGAGCGCCCGGTCTGGTGGTCATCGCCGGCACCGGCTCGATCTGCTGTGGCAGGAACGCGCGCGGGCGGGTGGCCTACGCGGGCGGGTGGGGACCAATTGTCGGCGACGAGGGGGGCGGTTCGTGGATCGCCCGGCGGGGGCTGCGGGCGGTGGCGCACGCGGCCGACGGGCGCGGCCCGGAGACTGCGCTCTCTCTGGCGGCCTGCGAGTATTTCAACGTCTCGACGCCGGGCGATCTCGCCACGGCCATCTACGCGCCGAATATGACCAACGAGCGCCTCGCCGGGTTCGGTCGCCACGTCGTCGAGGCCGCCCAACAGCACGACGCAGAGGCTCGTGACATCCTGAAGGCCGCCGGAGTTGAACTCGGCCTCGCCGCTGGGGCCGTCGTCCGGCAACTCCGGATGGAGCGCGAAAAGTTTCAGGTCGCCTACGTCGGCGGGATTTTTCATGCCGGCGAATTCATCCTCGGCTCGCTGCGCGAGGCCGTCACGCGCGTCGCCGCCGGGGCTTCCTTCGGCCCGCCGCAATTAGTCCCAGCCGTCGCCGCCGCCTACATGGCGCGCGCACACCGGCAGCGGCGGGTGGCGTTGGCGGGATAGCAGGTTTCAAGTTTCAAGTTGAGGTTCAGGAACGATTCCAGACCTCAAACCTGAAACTTGAAACCTGAAACTGAAACACAATGAGAACCGAAGACGAAAGCATTCCGGTAACGGAGCAGGAGAACCCGCGCACGGCGAATCTGAGCAGCCTGCCGGCGGTGGAGATCGTGCGGCTGATGAACCGTGAGGACGCGCAGGTGGCGACGGCGGTCGAGCAGGTGTTGCCCGAGGTGGCGGGGGCCGTGGAGCGGATCGTCGAATCCCTGCGCGGCGGCGGGCGTTTGTTCTACGTCGGCACGGGCACGTCGGGCCGGCTGGGGGTGCTGGACGCTTCCGAATGCCCGCCGACGTTCGGCGTCTCGCCGGAGTTGGTGCAGGGCGTGATCGCGGGCGGTTACGAAGCCTGTCACCGCGCGGTCGAGGCCTCGGAGGATGATCGCGAGGCGGGGGCGTTCGACCTCGAAGCGCGCGGCGTCACCGGCCGCGACGCGGTGGTCGGCATCGCCGCCTCGGGCCGGACGCCTTACACGATTGGCGCGGTGGCACACGCGCGAGGTTTGGGCGCGTTCACGGCCTGCGTGACCTGTGCTCCCGGCTCGGAAATCACGCGGGCGGCGGAGGTCTCGATCGTGCCGGTCGTCGGCCCCGAGGCGGTCGCCGGCTCGACGCGTCTGAAGGCCGGAACAGCGCAAAAGCTGGTGCTCAATATGCTCTCCACGGCGGCGATGGTGCGGCTCGGCTATGTCACCGGCAACCGCATGACGAACATGATGCCGCGCAATCGCAAACTCGTGGCGCGTTCGCTGCGAATTTTCGGCGCGGAGACGGGGCTCGACGAGGCCGGCGCGCTCGCCGCGCTTGAAGCCGCCGGCAACGACCTGCGCGTCGCGCTCGTGATGCACAAGACGAACTGCGCGCGCCCGGAAGCAGAGCGCTCTCTCGCCGACTCGAATCAAGTTGTGCCACGCGCCATCGAGACGCTCAGGCAGTCTCATATCGCCTCTTGACGCCGGGCCGGGAATCGAACTTTGCCGAACTTTGCCGAACTTTGCCGAACTTTGCCGAACTTTGAAAGACACGGGCCGACACATGACTGTGGAAGAAGTTGGAGGGCGGAACGAGTCGCCTGCTGGCGCGGCCGTGTCCTTGCACCCGGAAGTGCGTGGCGTGCGCGCGGTGCTGTTTGACGTGGGTGGGACGCTGCTTCACCCGGACTGGGAGCGTCTGGCGCGTTTGGCCGAGGCCGAGGCAGGCCGCGCGCTGGGCAGCGTCGAATTGCAGCGCGCGTTTAAAGATCTCATCCGCCGGGTTGACGTGGCAATGTGCGATGGCTCGCCACTTCCCTACGACACGGGCCGGCGCGGTTGGGTCTTTCAGAGCATGTACGGCGCGCTCGGGCTCGACGATGAATCGTGTGCGCGGCTGAGTCTTACAGTTGACGCCGCTCATGCCGAACGCCACCTCTGGTGCGGGCTGGACGGGGACGCGCCCCGCGTGCTCGACGCGCTACGCGCCGCGGGCTTTGCGGTCGCCGCTATCTCCAACACCGAAGACGGGCGGCTGGAAGAGTTGTTGGAGATGGCCGGTCTCGGGCAGAAATTCGACTTCGCGCTCGACTCTTTCCACGTC
>JBOGOY010000667.1:0-3273 GCA_050748185.1 Pyrinomonadaceae bacterium | reverse complement strand
CGAGACGCCGGTCGCCTTATTGGTCGCAGTGACGGTCGCGTTCGTGACCACCGCCTCCTGCTGGTCGCGCACAAAGCCTTGCAGGTCGGCCGCGTTCGACTGCGACTGCGCGAAGGCTTGACTGGCACAGAGCGCGAGCGCGCACCACCCGACAAGCAGGCACCGGAAAGCGGACATCAACGACCGCTGAATAAGCGCACGCATACAAATTCTCTCCTCGGTTAAAAAGTAAGGCTTCAAGGTTTAGCGGACTCTGAAAGCGAAGGATTGCTCGCAGTCACGAACGGAACGCGGCGCGCGTTTTCGGGAGCGGAAGATTGACGCCGAACCGGCCGGTGACGGCCGCTAGTTTCAACGTCGGCGCGCCGGGAGCAATCTTACAAAGCACGCCGACTTTGTACAGCAAAACATGGAGGCGTGGCAAGGACTAATTCATTCAGCACAGGGCAGATTCATACTCCATTTATGCCACAGAGCGCAGAGCGAACTCAGCAGGTGAAGAAAACCGGCCCCTTGGTTCGATAGTCTCTGTGCGCTCTGTGATCTGTGTGACTGAAATTCTGTCTTTGAGGGTGAAGCCAACTCCGCACCCGCGCCCGCTTACGGCCGGCCGAAGCGCAACCGGTATTCGACCGAGTTCATAAAACCGTTGATCATCGTGCGAAAGTCTTCCGGGTGCGCGTTGAGGTAGGTAAGCCAGTCCCGGTAGCCCTGCGCTTCCGGCTCGCGGCGCAGATAACCGTAATACTGCATCGCGACGAACGCCCCGTTGAACTCTGCCGCCCTCACCTCTTGGCTCTGCACGAGGGCGCGCAGCACTTGGGCCCGCGTGAGCGTCCCCGCCCGTAGCCGGCCGATCAACTCATCGCGCGTCAAAGTGACGAGGGCGGTGCCATCAGGCGCGGCCGGATCGGGCGTCGTGACCCGGTTCAGGTTATAGCGCGCCAGCAGCGCAAAGACATAGGCATCGTCCGCGAGTCCGTCGTGATAAAGCGAGCGAAACTCAGGGCGCAGCCCCCACTGGCGGGCGAAGGTCGCGCGCTTCTCCAAGACTTCCGGCCCGGCTTGGCCCGTCACCGAGCGCAGATCGCGGCTGATCTCATCGTAGCGCGGCCGGCGATCAAGCGACACGCGGTAGAACAGATAGACGTAAAGCCCTTTCAACTCAAATTCCGGCGAGCGGAAAAAAGACGAACTGACCGTGAGGCGATCACAGGCCGGGTTGCTGTTCACGTCCGAACAATTGTTCAGCACGTTCAGCCACGAGTTGAACCCGTCCGACTCGGGCTCTCTGGAGAGAAAGTCGAGGTACTGCTGGCGGACGAAGAACGGCGAGGCGTCAACGGGGTTGGAAATATTCGCCCCTACATCATCGCTGTTGATGGTGAGCACGGTCGTCGCCGTAGCGCCGAGCGTCGCGCCGTTCGGATGGCTCAACCTAAGTTGCAGTGTTTCGGGGGGCTCAAGGTGCGCGTCGTTGATGAGGGGCACGGTGAACGAAGCCTCGGCCTGACCAGCGGCGAAGCTGAGCGTGTCGCTCGTGGTAGCGTAATCGCAACGCGCATAGGCTGTGCCGGGACTAATGACGCTTAACTGGTCGCAACGCACCGCGGCCGGATCATCTACGGTCCCATACTCGACCGACGCCGGGGCCGCGATGTCGCCGCCCCGGCGCACAATGATGGTGGCGCGCTCGCCGGCTTCGTCCGCTTGAAAGTTCGCGGCGGCGAACTGGATCGAGTTGGCTGGCGGAAGAACAGTGACGCGCTGCCAGTCAGGGAACCAGTCGAGCGCGGAGTTGTCCGTCAGGCGCACCGGGTTGGTCCCGTCGGCGTTCATCGAGAACAATTCGACTCCGCTCTCGTCCATCACGCTGCCGCTGGCATAGACGATCTGCGCGCCATCAGGCGACCAGACAGGGAAGCCGTCGGTCACGGAGTTGTCAGTTAGTTTCGTGCGACCACTGCCGTCGGCATTGATGGTGAAGATTTCCGCGCCGAACGGGTTAAGGATGCTACCGCTGGCGAAGACGAGCTTCGCGCCGTCAGGGGACCAAGCGGGCTGCGCGTCGCCGACCGCGTTATTCGTCAGTCGCGTGCGGCCGCTGCCGTCCGCGTTGATCACGTAGATTTCAAAGCCGTCTGGATCGAGGATGCTGTCGCCGCTCATGAAGGCGAGGCGCGCTCCGTCTGGCGACCAAGCGGGTACGGCGTCAACTTCCGTGTCGTTCGTCAACCGCGTGACGTTGCCGCCAGTAACATTCATTACGTACAGATCGAAGGTATTGGGGTCGTAGAGGTCGCCGCTGACGAAGGCGAGCCGCGCCCCGTCAGGTGACCAAGCGGGGAATCCGTTGTGCGCGGCGTTGGTCGTCAGTTTCCGCTGGCCCGTCCCGTCGGGGTTCATCGTGTAAATGTCGAACTTGTTCTCGCGCCGGCTGATGAAGGCGATCTTGGTGCCATCAGGGGACCAACGCGGCTGCCCGTCGTAAGCCGGATGGTAAGTGAGCCGCACTTGGTCTGAGCCGTCCGCCTGCATTGAGTAAATCTCGTGATTGTCGTCGCGCGTGCTGGCGAAGACAATTCTGCCGTTAGTCCTGGCGGTCGTTGCAGTGGCAGATGATAGCGGCGCACCAGCAACCGCGGTGCCCGGTGCGGCAGGGGACCAGGGGGCGCGGTCGGTGCCCGCACTCGCGCCGATGGCCCGTTCGCTGAAGCCGGCGAGAGGGGCGCGGCCGTCAGCGCCTGATCGCGCCGTCAGGAAATAACCCGGCACGATCAAGAGGCTGAGGACGCCGACGAGGGATGCAAGCGAACTGTTTGATTTGGTCACGATCAACCTCCAACGATGTGCGCCCCCGGACTGGCTTCGACGGCGGGAGAGTACAGCCAGCGTCTCGCCCCCGGCGGATTGGGTTTGGTTGCCGCCCTATCCGTTCGTTTCACACGGGGGACGTTAACGCCCGCGGAGAACCGGCGGCGGCTGCCACTCATGGCGCCAGCGTGGTGCTGACTCCCGCGTGGTCTGATGGCCAGAGGCCGGCAGGCGTGCGATTGTCTTGGTCCCTGCCGACGAGCTTTGCATGGATGACGCGCACGCTGGGGCGTGTCAGCACATGATCGATTCGTCCCTCCGGTTGTGAGAGAGGAGCGGGATTGAGCAAGTTTTCGGCGTTGCAACAGGTGATGCCGGGCCGGATCGGATGCGCTTGCAACCAAGTATCCACGAACCCGGCTCCGAGCAGGTTGGCATAAGCCACGAACGGTCCAGCCT
>JBOGOY010000666.1:0-3278 GCA_050748185.1 Pyrinomonadaceae bacterium | reverse complement strand
CCGCCGCACATTTTTATCCGCCCTTCGCCGCCAACTTGTACGTTCGTGAGTGGAAGACGGGATGCTGGAGGAGTTCCGCGGCCGGCAACGCTGCACAGAAGAGGTAACCCTGAATGAGGTTGATGCCGAGACTTTGCACTGCTTCGAGGTCGGCCTCAGTGGATACGCCCTCCACTACCACCTGTGCCCCGAATCTACGGGCGAGATATGCGATCGAATCGAGGACGGCCAAGCGGTAGAAGTCGGCGTGGCAATTTTCGACGATGTAGCGGTCCACTTTGAACATGTCCGGGTGGCAGTCGATGATCATGCGGAAGTTTGACTCTCCCGTTCCGACGTCATCGAGCGCGACGCGGACGCCCATTCTCCGTAATTCTTCCAACGAGTGGTTGAAACTGATTTTATCCCAGAAATGCGTGTGTTCGACGATCTCGACCGTGAGGCGTGAGAGTTGGACCCCGTTACTTTCGGCTATGTCACCGAGGAATGAGGTAAATCCGTCGTCGCGGCCGAGGGTTGAGGCGTGAACGTTGAGGGAGAAGTTGAAGTTGCCCGGCAACTCGCTCGCGCCCCTGATAGCGACCGCGACGCAGGCCCGATCGACCAAGCGCTCCTCGCGCTTGCGGCGGACGTACTCAAAGAGCACGTCCGCTTTTTCGATGTTGGTCCCCTTCGGCCCGCGGATGAGGCATTCGAGCGAATAAATGCCCCAACTACCGCCCGCGCCCTTTTCGAGAATCGGTTGAAAGACGACTGACAGGCTCCCCGGCTCAAGGATCCTGTCGAGCAGGCTGCGATGTTTCATCCCGCCCTTCCAGCAGTGTGAAAACCAGATCTCCGACCTGCGAGAGTGTTTGCGGGGTTAATAAAAAGGCGTCGGCCCCGCGCCTCAGCGCTTCCGCCTTAAGTTCCGGCGAGCTGTCGGCAGTCGTTAAAATGACCCGTGTCCCGGGGCACTGCGAGCGCACATGGCTGACGATCTGCAACCCTTCGGCGCTGAAGTTCTTTCTGATCCACAGGTCGGCGATGACCGCCGCATACTCCACGTGTGAGAGCAGCGCCTCGGCCTCTTCCCTCTCCCGCGCGCAATCGACGGCCCACCCACGGGCGGTGAAATACTCGCTCAGGGACATGAGTGCCGCCTCTTCTCCCCCGACGATCATGACCCTTTGAGCTAGTTTCGCGCGTCTTTTCAGCGAATGAATTTCGCGGCGCGGCAACGGAGTGCCGATGTGCTCCACCCGACTTTGCTTGACGGCGGCCCCTGTAATTAGATGACCCAAGATTCCCTCGAACGAACCTGCACGAGCAGTTCGGTACCGAAAATTCAAATTAAAGGGGGAGTAATTAACAGGCAACTGGAAGAGGCTTTGAGATTAGCGCAGATGGGCCAACGGCGCAAGCTTTCTTCACGATGACCTTCGACCATGTGGGACCACAACAGGTATCTGAGCCAAGGCTTGTTACTGTTACCGCCTGTCCGATCGCCACCGGCCGCCACCTCCTCTAGGCATCTTCGTCGTACCCGAGAAAATTCACGGCGTTTTGTTCCATGTTCTCCCGCCCGTGGTCGTAGCGCATCACGGTCTTCGGATCCTTGTGCTTCGACATCATCTGCACTTGCCGGTAAGTGAGCCCGCTGTCGAGAGCCTTGGTGATCGCCGTCCGGCGTAGGTCGTGCGGCGATAAATCACCTAGACGGGAGTAGTCGGCCCAACGTTTGACGAGCTTCTGCACCATCCGTGTCGAGAGCGCCTTGTCGAAATCGAGCGTGCGGTAGTTTGTATGCGGCTGAAAGAGGTGGGCGTGTTCGCCGCCCGAGTGTGCAAGCTCCCTCCGCTTCCAGTCGAGCCGCAGGTAGTGATCGATGGCTTCTTTGACGTCCTTCGGCAAGGGCCAGACCTCTTCCCTGCCCCCTTTTACTTTGCACCGCAGGGTCCATCTGCCGTGACTCCACTTGATGGACGAAGCTCGGAGCGAGCAGACCTCCGAGACGCGCAGGGAGAGACGAAGCATGATGAGCATCAGAGCATAATCTCTGGCCCCCTCCGGCTTTTCCCGGTCTGGTGCCGACAGCAGGTAGCGTACTTCCTTAGCAGACAGAGCCCGCCCCGCCGGCTCCGACGGCAACTCGGGCGCCGAAACCAGCTTTGTCGAGGCCGGGTTCAAGGCGATCGTCCCCGCTGCCTTCAGGTACTCGAAGAAGGAACGGATGACGGACAGCTTAAAGGCGACCGTGGCCGCGCTCTTCTTTTGCGCGCGCATTCGGTCTCGCCAGCGGAGCACATCGTCAGGGGCTACCTCGGTCGGGTGCTTCATGCCGGCAAACTGAAAGAACTCTCGAACTGCCCGACTGTAGGCGCGTCGGGTTTCTTCCGAGACTGACTTGTTGACGAAGGGAGTTGCCAAGCGCGGATCAAACCTTCTGCCGGCGACTTCCCCGCCACGGAGGATTTCAAGGGTCAGTGCTTCTGAAGACAAGAGGCTGTAGGCTCCCCGTGCGGGTTTGACTAACAAAATCAGCGTGGATGATGAACTACGCCGTTCACACAGTCAATCATCACCATTCAGCTATCCGGCGCGCGCCCCTGACACGCCCCTGCTTGCGAGTCGTCGAGACGGAAGAGCGAATGCGGCAGTACCGTTTGAGCGCTGCGGCTCGCCAATCGAGCCAAGTGGCCGCCGGCATGTTGACGATTGCATGCGTCTCGTTCGCTCGCTCTTCGCCGAATTGCTCCGCCGCTCAACTCTATTCCGAGGACGTCGTAGCTCGACGCGCCGGCTGCTGACTACTCTGCCGCACCGGCTTGCTTGAGCAGTTGCACGGTCTGGGTGTGGCCGCCCTCCGCCGCCAGCATGAGCGCGGTCTTGCCGTCTTCGTTGCGCGCACGCACGTCAGACTGGGCGACGAGCAGGGCGCGCACCGCGTCGTCGTGGCCGAAGCGCGCCGCCTCCATCAGGGCGGTGTCGCCGCGCTCGCCTTTCGCGTTCACGTCCGCGCCCGGAGAGGCCAGCAGGTTCTTGATGGTGTCGGCGTGCCCGCCGCGCGCCGCGCGCATCAGGGCATCGGTTTCCGGGCTGCGCGCGGTTGGTGTGCGGTCGGCAGCACACCCGATGAATGCCAGCAACAACATGACGGCCCCACAGAGCACTTTGGTTTGTCGCATCTTTCTTGCTCTCTCCTTTTGTCCGCCGTCTGTGACGCCAGCGGCTTTTCCTCATCGCATCACGGACTTGAAGAGAAAAACTCCTCGGCCTGCCCCATCGATGGCAATGTC
>JBOGOY010000665.1:0-3298 GCA_050748185.1 Pyrinomonadaceae bacterium | reverse complement strand
GTCCCCGTCGGGACGGCCGCCGGGACCGAGGGCGAGTTGGTGCGCGGGCGCGAGGCGTCGCCGCCGCCTCCGCCGGCCTGTTGCGACGATTCGTCGCCATAGAACTTGCTCGCCTCCTTGCGTCGCCCGCTGAGGGCCGGCGTCTGCGCCTTCGCGTCTTCCATTTTGTTCGGGCTGTTCGGGCTGCGCTCGTCGCCCATCTGCTGGCCGCGCCGCCGCCCGCCGATACCTGCCTTGCTCTGTGCCTTTTTAGTTGCCATCTTGTTAGCTCCCGGTCAGTTTCATTGAGGGTCGTCTCACAATCCCGGCGCGGACGGACGCCATTTTCATAGTTCGCGGACGCGCATCGCCTCGGGTTCGGTCACGTGCGTGGCGTGCTCGCGCGAACCGTCCGCGGAAGGCACGGCGGGCGGCGGCGGATTAGCGACGACACGTTCGAGGGCCGCGTCGATGACTTCACTGATGCGCGAGACGAGGACGATCTCCAGATCGCGGCGGACTTCTTCGGGGATCTCCTCGGCGTCGGCCTCGTTGCGCGCCGGCAGGACGACGCGGCGGATGCCGGCGCGGTGCGCCGAGAGAACTTTCTCCTTGATGCCGCCGACGGGGAAGACCAGCCCCGAAAGCGTGATCTCGCCGGTCATCGACGTGTTGTGATTGACGCGGCGGCCGGTCAGGAGCGAGGCCATCGCGGCGGCCATCGTGACGCCGGCCGAGGGGCCGTCTTTCGGGATTGCGCCGGCCGGCACGTGCAGGTGGATGCCGTAATTTTTAAACATCTCGGGCGTGATGCCGAACTCGGCCGCGTGGGACCAGAGGTACGAGCGCGCCGCCCGCGCCGATTCCTGCATCACTTCGCCGAGTTGGCCCGTCAGCGTGAGCCCCGAGCCGCCGGGCAGCAGCGTCGCCTCGATGAACAGAATCTGCCCGCCCATCTCAGTCCACGCCATCCCGGTGGCGACCCCCGCCGGCAACTCTTTGCGCGCCTCCTCTGGGTAGAAGCGCGGCGCGCCGAGCAGTTCTTTGATGTCACCTTCCGCGACGCTCACCCGCTCGGCCTCTCCGCGCGCGACCCGCAAAGCGGCCTTACGTGCCACGCTGCCGATCGTGCGCTCGAACTGCCGCACCCCGGCCTCGCGCGTGTAGCGTTCGGCGATGAGCATCAGCGCGTCGTCCGCGATCTCGAACTGCTCGGGCCGCAGGCCGTTGTCCGTGATCTGCCGTGGGACCAGATACTGCCGCGCGATGTTGAGTTTCTCCCGATCGCTGTAGCCCGAGAGTTGAACAATCTCCATGCGGTCACGTAAAGGGGCCGGGATCGGGCCGAGCTGGTTGGCCGTCGCGATGAAGAAGACCTTCGAGAGATCGAACGGCAGATCGAGGTAGTGATCGCGAAACGTCGAATTCTGCTGCGGGTCGAGAATCTCTAACAGCGCCGCCGCCGGATCGCCGCGGTAGTCGGCCCCCAGCTTGTCGATCTCATCGAGCATCATCACGGGGTTGTTGACCCCGGCGCGGCGCAAAGATTGGATGATGCGGCCGGGCATCGCGCCGATAGAGGTGCGGCGGTGGCCGCGCAACGCCGCCTCGTCGCGCACGCCGCCTAAAGAGAGGCGCTCGAACTCGCGCCCGAGCGCGCGCGCGATCGAGCGGCCCAGAGAGGTCTTGCCGACGCCCGGTGGGCCGACGAAGCAGAGGATCGGGCTCTTGGCGTCGGGCCGGAGTTTGATCACGGCGAGGAATTCGAGGATGCGCTCTTTGATGTCTTCGAGGCCGTAGTGATCTTCGTCGAGCACGCGGCGCGCCTCGGCTAAATCGAGCTTGTCATCGGACGACTTGCGCCACGGCAGTTCCAGCACGTATTCAAGGTAGGTGCGGATGACGTGGTAATCGGGCGCGGCGTTGGGCAGTCGCTCCATGCGGCGCAACTCGCGCTCGGACTCCTTGCGTACATCGTCAGGCAGGTTGGCCGTTTCGAGCCGCTCGCGCAACATCTCGGCCTCGGCGCGCTCGCCGCTCTCATCTTCGCCGAGTTGTTTCTGGATCGCTTTCAACTGCTGGCGCAGGATGTAATCGCGCTGCGCCTTGTCTATTTCGCCCTGCGCCTCGCTGGCGATCTTCGAGCGCAGTTGCATAATCTCGACTTCGCGCGCGAGTCGCCCGTGCGCGAGCCGAAGCAGTTCGTCGGTCGTGTCGGCTTCGAGCATCGCCTGCTCCTGTTCGACGCCGAGGTCGAGAACCGAGGCGAGGAAGTAAGCGATCATCACCGGATCGTTCGTGGCGAGGATGCCGGCGCGGACCTCCGCCGGTACCTGCGGCAGCATCGCCAGAGCGCGCTCGATGAGCGAGCGCACGTTGCGTTGCAGCGCCTCGACCTCTTGCGCGTCGACGGTGATGAGCGGCGGCAGGATGCGCGCGCGCGCCTTGATGAAAGGCTGCTCCTGCGTCCATTCGAGGATACGGACGCGCTCGGTACCCTGCACGATGACTTGCAGCGCGTCGGGGCCGCGAAACATCCGCTTGATCGTGACGAGCGTGCCGACTTCGTAGAGGTCCGGCAGGTTCGCTTCTTCCTCGACGGCGCGGCCCTGTCGGACGCTGACGCAGGCCAGCAACTTCTCCTCGGTGCGGAGGGCGTCCTCGACGGCCGTGACCGAGCGCGGCCTTCCGGCGGCGAGCGGGACCACCGTGCCGGGAAAGAGCGTCGTGTTTTGCAGGGGCAGCACCGCGATCTCGAAGGGCTGCGCGGCGGGCGATCCATTGGTCGCCTGAGTTTCGTGCTGCAAGTCGTTTTGATTTTCGGCCATATCAAAATAAAGGCGCGAGCGCGGGACGCGCTCCTCCTCCTGCTTCATGAATGCGCTGATTGGGTGTCGTCTTTGTCGCCGCCGCTGCGTAGGCGGACAATGAGCAGCCCATCGCGGTAGTCGCTCTCGACGATTGCGCCCTCGATCACCTGCGGGAACCGCAGCGTCTTCTCAAAGCGGCTGTAAGTGATCTCGACCTGATGGTAAGAGATCGTTTCGGTGCAGTAGCCGTCGCGGCGGATACCCGCGATGACGAGCACGGGGCCGGCGACCGTGATCTCAATCTCATCGGGGCTGACGCCCGCGAGATCGACCTTGACGAGCCACCCGTCCCGCGTCTGGTACACGTCAGCCGCCGGCGCCCAGTGGCGCTCCGCCGGGCGCTGCCTGCGCCCCGCCGGCATCAAGCGGAAATAGCGTTCGATGGAATGAGCCATGGAAAAGTAGTCAGTAGCCAGTAGTCAGTAGTCAGTAGAAAAGCATTTTCATGC
>JBOGOY010000664.1:2255-3305 GCA_050748185.1 Pyrinomonadaceae bacterium | reverse complement strand
GTCCGAGGATATTCAAACTGCTGCACCTCTCGTCGCGGTCATCATGGGCAGCAAGTCCGATTGGGAGACGATGCGGCAGGCGGACGAAATGCTGACGCGGTTCGGCGTGCCGCACGAGTGCCGCGTCGTCTCGGCGCACCGAACGCCCGCGCGGATGGCGGAGTTTGCGGCCGAGGCGGAAGGGCGCGGCTTGAAAGTGATCATCGCAGGCGCGGGCGGCGCGGCGCATTTGCCGGGCATGGTCGCGGCGCAGACGACTGTGCCGGTTCTGGGCGTGCCCGTCCAGAGCCGCGCTTTGAGCGGAATGGACTCGTTGCTCTCCATCGTGCAGATGCCGGCCGGGATTCCCGTCGGCACGCTCGCCATCGGCGAGGCCGGCGCGAAGAACGCGGCGCTCTTGGCCGTCGCCATCCTCGCGAACGAGGACGCGAGTTTACGCGCGCGCCTCCGCGAGTTTCGCGCCGCGCAGGAGCGGCAGGTGCGCGAGGCAACACCATCAAAGAAAGATGAAGGATGAGAGCCGGTAAGCAGACGCCTCCGGTTCATGACGGGAACACGAAGCGTGGTAGAAAGCCCCAATTCATCATTCATCATTCATCATTCATCATTGCCGCTTCTTCCCGGCGCGACCGTCGGCGTGCTCGGCAGCGGCCAACTCGGTCGCATGTTCGCGATGGCCGCGCGCCGCATGGGTTACGTCGTCCACACCTTTTCACCTGAAACTGACACGCCGACAGGCCAAGTCGCCGACGTTGAAGTGACGGCTGCTTACGACGACCTCGACGCCGTGCGCCGTTTCGCGCGCGAGGTGGATGTCGTCACCTTCGAGTTTGAGAACGTCCCGTCGGCGGCCGTCGAAGTCATTAGCGAACTGGTCCCCACCCGCCCCTCCGGCCACGTGCTCCACACCACGCAGCACCGCGTCCGCGAAAAAACCCTCCTCGGCCGCGCCGGATTCCCCGTCACCCCTTACGCGCATGTCCGCACGCCCGAAGACCTGCGGGCAGGGCTCGCCGCGCTTGGCTGCCCCGCCGTGCTGAAGACCGCCGG
>JBOGOY010000664.1:0-2245 GCA_050748185.1 Pyrinomonadaceae bacterium | reverse complement strand
GGCTACGACGGCAAGGGCCAACGCATCATCAAGTCGGCGGACGAAGCCGAAGCCGCATTCGCCTCACTCGGAGAGACGGAGGCGATCCTCGAAGCCTTCGTCGATTTCGAGCGCGAGGTCTCGGTCGTCGCGGCGCGCGGCGCGGGCGGCGAGATCGTCCATTACGGCGTCGTCGAAAACGCGCACGAGCGCCACGTCCTCGACGTGACCACCGCGCCCGCCGACCTGCCGCCCGATGTCGCGCGCGAGGCGACCGGGATCGCCGAAAGCCTGCTGCGCGAACTCGACGTCGTCGGCGTCCTCTGTGTCGAATTTTTCCTGACGCGCGCCGGGCGACTCTACGTCAACGAACTCGCGCCGCGCCCGCACAACTCCGGCCACTTCACAATCGACGCCTGCGAGACCAGCCAGTTCGAGCAGCAATTGCGCGCCGTCTGCAACCTCCCGCTTGGCAGCACCGAACAGTTTCGCCCGGCGGCGATGGCTAATCTCCTCGGCGACCTCTGGCACACGGGCGAGCCCGATTGGCGCGCCGCCTGCTCGGTCCCCAACGTCAAACTTCACCTCTACGGCAAGCGCGAGGCGCGCGCCGGAAGGAAGATGGGCCACCTCACCGCCCTCGCCCCGACCGCCGCCGAAGCCGCCCGCCTCGTCCGCGCCGCGCGGGCCACATTGACTCGTCAAAGTATCTGAGCATGTCGCCGCCTCCAATGTTGCGTCGCACTAAATTCCAAATCGCATTGGTATTACTTGTGCTCCTTGCCGGCCTCTCGTTGTGGGTGGCGAGCGGGATGTTGAGCGCGCCGGCCAGCCGCTCGGTGGGAGAGTTACCCGCTGACTTGCGGCCCGGTCGTTCGGTAGAATTTGCGAGCGCATCTGGGGCGACGGTGCGCGGGTGGCTCTTGCCCGGCGAACGTGGCCGAGGCGCGCTTGCGCTGATGCACGGCGTTCGCGCGGATCGCTTGAGCATGTCAGGGCGGGCCAGATTTCTCCGCCGCGCGGGCTACACCGTGCTGCTTTTCGACTTTCAGGCCCACGGCGAGACCATGGGCAAGCACATCACCTTCGGCCACCTCGAAAGCCGCGACGCACAGGCCGCCATCAACTTCTTGCGCGCCAGCGCGCCGGGCGAACGAGTCGGAGTCGTCGGCGTCTCGATGGGCGGCGCGGCTTTGCTTCTAGCAGAGCCGCCCGTCGAAGTTGACGCAATAGTTTTAGAAATGGTTTACCCGACGATCACTGAGGCCGTGTCGAACCGCCTGACGATGCGTCTCGGTCGTTGGGCGACGGCGCTCACGCCGCTCCTTACTTCGCAATTCAGGTTGCGTCTCGGCGTGAGTGCCGCGCAGTTGCGGCCCATCAATCGAGTCGGCGTGCTGTCCGCTCCGAAGCTCTTCATCGCCGGCGCAGACGACCGTCACACGACACTCGCCGAGTCGCAAACACTCTTCCAAGCGGCGCGCGAGCCGAAAGAGTTCTGGGCCGTCGAGGGCGCGCGGCACGAAGACTTGCACGCGCGTGCGCGCGCAGAGTACGAACGTCGCGTGCTGCAATTTTTCGCCGAGCATTTGCGACGTTGAATGCGTCTCCGGCGCGCTTTCGTTTCGTCGCGGTTTCGTGCGATGCTTACCCAGCGGCCCCGCGGCCGAACATCTACACGCGGAATTGAGTTTTTTCAATAGGAGTATGAAGCGAATGCGATCATTGATCTTGACGGCGGCAGCAGGTGGCTTGGGCATCGCGCTGCTGTTCGCGGCGGCGTGCAACCCGCTGGACGACAGCGCGCCCCGGCAGCAGCAGGCGAATGCTACGAAGACGAGTCCTCCTCCGGCTGCGCCTGCACAGCAAGCGCCCGCCGCCACGCTGGCACAACCCGCGGACAAAGTGCGGCGGGTGACGGTGAACGAACTGAAGGCGATGTTGGACAAAGGCGAGGCGCTGGCGCTGGACGTGCGCGGCGAATCGTCTTACCAGATGGGACACATCGAAGGCGCGAAGGTGATACTGGAGTCCGAACTCGCCAAGCGGTTTGGGGAGTTGCCGAAGGACAAGCTGATCGTCACCTATTGCTCTTGACCGACCGAACACAGCAGCGCCCGTGCGGCGCAGACCCTCAAGAGCAAAGGATACGAGAACGTCGGCGCACTGCTCGGCGGCTATGATGCGTGGAAGAAGGCCGGTCTGCCGGTCGAGACCGCCCCTAAATAAGTCCAAAGTCCAAAGTCCAAAGTCCAAAGTCGGGAAC
>JBOGOY010000663.1:0-3321 GCA_050748185.1 Pyrinomonadaceae bacterium | reverse complement strand
CCGCCACCCTGCGGCGGCTGACCGTCACCGTTGGCGGCGGCCGCCGCGCCGCGCCCGCCCATGTCGCCGAAGCTGAAAGTCTTGCTCAGGCGCACGTTGGCGGCGAAGTAGCCCGGATTCTGCCCGAAGTTGCGCGGGATGCGTGGCGCGTTCGCCGCCGGCCGCAGGTCAAAGCGGCCAAAGGGCGTGTCTCGCACGAAAGCCGGGTTAGTCGCCTCAGTCGCGAAGGCGGGGCGATCCGTGAACAGAGTATCGCCGTTGTTGTCGAGACCAGTAGTGATGTTGAAAGGCGTCCCGGTGAAAGCCGTAATGAACGGGTTGAGTCGCAGATCCCACGGCAGCGTAAAGCTGCCGCCGAAGAAGACGCGGTGGCGCGTATCGAACGAGGCGCGCCCGAAGTCCTGACTCAGATCGAGGCCGTTCGAGGGGAACGTCCCCGCCCCGTCGGTGTCGCTCTCGGTCTTGCCGAGCGTGTAGTTGGCGAAGATCGAGAATTTCGGATTGAGCCGTGTATTGGCGTTGATGATCAGTTGGTTCTGCATGAGCGTGCCGCTCGACTCATACTGAAAGACGTTGCCGGTGTTCGGACCTAAAGGCCGGATGCCGTTGACGGGCGCGTTGATGTTGCGCGAGCGCAGCACATGGAGCGTCCGCGTGTTGATGTAGCTCGCGGTCACGGTGAGATTGCCCGGCAGCAGACGCTCGACGCTGAAGACCGACTGAATGGTGTAAGGAGCCTGCAAGTCGTCCGCGACGGCGCGGGTCGTCTGCGGCAGGGCGAACCCGTTGAGTTCGGCGAGCGAAGGCCCGACCGTGCCGTTCAAAACGACGCCGCCGGCTTGGCTGAGGATGCCGCGGGCCTGCGCGTTGCGGGTCTCGATCTCAGCGCGCACGGCTTGGCACGTCGCGTCCGCCGCTGTACCGCAGTTCGGCACATCCTGCACGCTCACGATGAATTGCTGTTGGTTGATCCCGTCGAAGCGGTTGGCCTGTAGCGTCAGGCTCTCGCCGAAACGGCTGTAGAAGACGCCGAGGCCGCCGCGCAGCACCGTCTTCGGCCGCGCCGCGCCCCCCCCGCCCGGCGACCACGCGAAGGCGAGGCGCGGGGCAAAGTTGAGATTGCTGTCGATGTTCGTCTGCCTCTCGTAGCGCAGGCCGGCGCTCAAGGTGAAGTTCGGACGCACCCGCCAGTCGTCCTGCACGAAGCCGCCGAAGTCCCACTGGCTGACCCTCGCCGTCGGGTTCCCGCCCGAGATGGAGAACTGGCGGGGAAGCACATTTTGCTCACCGAGCAGCGTCCCGCGGAACTGGTCCAGAGTTGTGAAGGTGAAGGTGCCGTTAAAATTCTGCTGCGTCTCGTCAGTGATCTGAATGCCGCGCAGACGACCGCCGGCCTTCAGCGAGTGCGTGCCGAAGACGAAAGAGGTGTAATTCTGAAGTTCGTAACGATTCTCGACGTTGCGGGCGAGACCGGTATTCGAGCCGCCGCCGGTGAAAGCTTCGTTGACGATGATGCGCGGCAAGGAGATGTCGCCGTCCTGTTCGCGGGTGCCGTGCTGGTATTGGAAGCGCGTCTCGTTGATGACGCTCGGCGTGAGGATCGCGGTCTCCGTCAGGCTGAACGTGTGATCCGTGTTCTTCGAGGCGAAGGTGCGATCGAGATCGCCGAAGAACGGATCGAAGTCGAGCGAGAACTCACTGGTCCCCAGATTATCCGACCGCGAGCGCGTGTAGGAGTAACGGCCGACGAGCGTGTGGCGGTCGTTCAACTGGTAGTCGAAACGCGGGCTGAAGCTGGTCCGCCGCTGGGGGACCAATACCGTCCGGTTGATGTTCAGGGTGTCGAAACCTAATGGGTCTCCGTTCGCGTCAAACGCCGTGGGCCGGAGGGTCGAGGCGTTAATGACGCTGTTGCCGTCCACATCGCGTTTGTCGAAATCGATGAAGAAGGAAAGTTTCTTGGGAATCAGCGTGCCGGAGAGGTTAGCGCCGAAGTTGCGGTTCTGGAACGGCGCGCGCCGCTCGGCGAACGGGTCGCGCGAGTTCAAACTCTCGTCCGAAAAGCTGAAGGAAGTCTGGCCGCGCCAGCGGTCGGTGCCGGGCCGGGTCAGGATTTCGACGCGCCCGAAACCGAGTTGATCGAACTCGGCCGCGAACGGGTTCTGGTTGATGCGGATCTCGCGGATTGATTCTTTCGGCGGGAGGCGGCCACCGGTGAATCCGTCGATGAAAATCTGTCCGCCGTTGGGTCCGGCCGCGGGGCCGGCGAGGGCTTGCAGCGCGGCGGCCAAGTCGTCCGGATCGTCGGGCAGTGCGTCGAGGTCCGTGCCCTTCAGCACGAGCGCGCTCTGGTTGTTCTCGGCCTCAGTGCTGATCGCCGACTCGGCGGCGACGGTCACTTCTTCCCTCTCTAGCGCGACGCTCAACTTAATGTCGAAGGCTTCGCGCCGACCGGCGACCACGTCTATCTCGGCCGTCTCGAACAGCGCAAAGCCGGGGGCCATCGCGCGCACCGTGTATTTGCCGGGCGCGAGGCCAGTGATCGTATAGACGCCTTCGTCGTTCGACTGCGCGGTCTTCTCCGCGCCGTCCGCGCCAGTCGCCGTGACGGTCGCGCCGATGACGATCCCGCCGAACTCGTCGGTCAACTGCCCGCGCAAGCCGCCAGCGCCCTGCTGCTGCGCCAGCGACACGGTGGACGCGCCGAAACTTAAAATGAAAACGAGCGCGAGGCTCCAACCACGTGCCAAAAATTTCCGAGAAAAGTGCATGATGTCCATTGCCGTTTCTGAGTAAAAAGTTTCTGTAAATTTAACGGGGAACGATGGACCAGAGACTCTGCACGAATCTCGATGTCTCTGGTCCATCGTCTCTTCGTCGTCAAGGTAGCCCGATACCGAAATCGATACCGGCCGGGAGGCCGGGGTTAGCGCCCGGCCCGGCGGCGGGACCGCCCGCCCGCTGCGACATGGCGTTGATAATCGAGTCCACGCCGGCGACGAGCGCGATGGCGTTGAGGCGCGTCGGGTCGGCCCCGTTCGTGCTTGAGACCATAATCATGTCGCCCGGCTTCAGTTCCGCCAGTGGCATCTGGGGCAGGCGCTCAAGCAGTTCCTGCGCGTCGAAGCCGCCGCCACCCGGTCCGCCGCCCATCATTCGGCGCTGGCCGCCGCCACCACCACTACCACCGCTGCCGGCCGGCCCCCCCCCCCTGCGGCGGCGTGCCGCCCTCGGGGCGCTGCTGTTGGCGCATCTGACCTTCGCCCTGCGGGCGTTGTTGCCCGCCGCCACCACCGGCGGCGCGCTGCGCCATCATCATTC
>JBOGOY010000662.1:0-3331 GCA_050748185.1 Pyrinomonadaceae bacterium | reverse complement strand
CCGTGGCACGATGCGAGCTTGTGTCTGCGTCGTGCAATCGGCCGAGCAGATCCGCCCGTAGCCACCTACCTCAACGACCGCTTTGATGTCGCGCCCGCCGAGACCCGTCGTGTCCACAGTGATTGACGGCGTGCCCTGACCGCCGACGATCCTTCCGGCCGTGACGGTCCAGTTATAGCTCGATGTGACGCCGGGCGTGCCGCCGGTCACGTCGGCGCTGAAGGTGATGGTGTTGCCGGTCTGTTCCACCTCGGGACAGTTGATGGAAATGCTCGGGCAGAACTCGCGTAGCGGCGGGCACTCGACGACGCGCACAGCGGTTGTAGCCAGAGCCGTGCAGTCAGGATCGGGGCCGCTCGTCACATCCACCTGTGCCGTGTAAACGCCGGGGCTCACGCCTGACAAGTCCCAAATCGTGTTGGCCCCTTCGCCGACGACGCGCCCGCCCGAGACAGTCCACGCATAACGCAGTTGGTTACCGTCTGGCGAGCGAGCGTCGGCCTTCAGGCGCACCTCTGTCACGGCGCGGGCCGCGTCGCGGGCACAGAGCGTCAACACGTTACGGTCAGTCGAGAGCGAGACTGTCGGCGGGTTGCGCTGTACCGCCTCATTCCCCCTACGTCGTTGCCCGGTTCGATCGGATTGTGCGAGCACGTTCGCGCAGGCAAAGAGCACAATAACCATCGAATTGAGGAAGAGCGCGCGAGATGTAGAAAGCATTTTAGAAACTCCTTGACGTCTCAAGCCGCGGCCGGCCCGATCCGTCAGAACCGCTCTGCCGAAGTGTTGGGGGGCTATTGGAGGAAAGTATGAATCGGGGATAGATTCCGCGTAACATCATACCAGCATCGAGATCATCCTGCCTTCCGTCCCAAAGCGAGCGTCGCTTTGACCGAGAGCGCGAACTCGGTCTCCTGTCGCTCCTCGTCAATGATGCGTGCGACCTCGGCGACGACCGGGCCGCGCTCGGTCTCCGCGGAGAGCGGGGCGAGCCAGTTCTCCATGAGGAAATTTTTGACGAGCGGCGCGTTCAGAAACTCTTCGCCCGAAGCGAAGTCGAACTCTTCCGGGCGCGTCCACGAGCGGACCTCGTCGAGCCCTTCGCGTTCGAGCATCTGCTCCAAGTCGGAGACGGTCGGAAGTTCTCTGATAAAACTTTCGACGAGGTGTTCCTGCCCGTTGACGCCGGCGTTCATCAGCGCCTCCCAATAGACCGAGTAAAACTCGCCGAAACTGGCGGCGGTCGGAAGAGTCAGCGCCACGGTCGCGCCCGGCGCGGCGACGCGCACCACCTCGGCGAGTATCTCCGGCAGGCGTTCGACGGCGACCATCGAGGCATCACCGAGAACCAAATCGAACTGCTCGTCTTCAAAGTCCAGCGCTTCGAGTTGCCCGTGACGAAACTCCGCTTGATCGTCGAGCTTCGCGGCCAGCGACTTCGCGCGCGCCAACTCCAGCCGCTCCTCGCTCTCATCCACGCCGATGAGGGTTACGTCTTTGCCGGCGCGCCCGGCGAGCGCCAGCGCGTGCCCGCCGGTCCCCGCCGCGACGTACAACACTCGCCCCTTCTTCGGCAGCTTCACGTGCTCGTCGATCAACTCCGCGAACCGCTCGCCCCAGTCCGGCGCGACGGAGAGGTCGTGCAGGAAGGCTAACTCTTTTTCGGTACGCTGTTCGCTCATACAGGAAACAGGTGTCGGGTGTTAGGTGTCGGGGATAAGAATTCGGGAGCTTACTGGCTGGCCTCAGACACTTAACACCCGGCGCACGTTCTCATTCATCCTGCATCTCTCCCGCTAACGTATTCTCGCCCGCGCAAAGATTCCGGCAGGCAAGGCATTTCTTCGCGCGCGGCTGCGTCGTCGTGGACATAGCGGTAGCCGCCGCCATAACCGACGCGCTTCATCAGGGGCGTGACGGCGTTGCGGAGATGGAGCGGGACGGGCTCGCGGGCCGTCTCGCGCGCGTCCTCGACCGCCGCGTGGTAGGCGCGTTTGACCGCGTTCGACTTGGGGGCGTGGGCCAGATAGATCGTCGCCTGCGAAAGCGGGTAGAGCGCTTCCGGCAACCCGATCAGTTCCGTGATCTGCGCGGCCGCGGCGGCCTGCACGATCGCCTGCGGATCGGCGAGGCCCACGTCTTCCGAGGCGAGGATGCACAGGCGGCGCGCGATGAAGATAGGATCAGCCCCACCCTCGATGAGTCGTGCGAGCCAGTAGAGCGCGGCATTCGCATCCGAGTTTCGCAGCGACTTGATGAGGGCCGAGGCGAGGTTGTAGTGCTCTTCGCCGCCCTTGTCGTAGGCGTAGCGCGCGCGGCCCAGCGCCTCGACGATGGTGTCTTCGGTGACGTGCCTATCGCCGTCTTCGCCGGGCGGCGTGGCCTCGACCGCGGCTTCCAGTGAGGCGAGCGCGACGCGCGCGTCGCCGGCAGAGGCTTTGGCGAGCCGCGCGATCAACTCGTCTGACAGCTCCGGGCGTAGGTTCGACAGCCCGCTCTGTTCATCGGCGAGGGCGCGGCGCAAAAGTTTCGTAATGTCTTCCTCGGTCAGCGGCTGCAACGTCAGGACGCGCGTGCGCGAGAGCAGCGCGCCGATAACCTCGAAAGAAGGGTTCTCGGTCGTCGCGCCGATGAGCGTCACGGTGCCGTCCTCGACCGCCGGCAGCAGCGCGTCCTGCTGCGCCTTGTTGAAGCGGTGAATTTCGTCGATGAAGAGGATCGTGCGGCGTCCGGTGCGGCGCGTGTCGCGCGCCTCGGCGATGGAGGCGCGCACCTCCTTGACGCCCGAGAAGACGGCGGAGAGTTGTATGAAATCGGCATCGCTGCGACGGGCGAGCAGTTGCGCGAGTGTCGTCTTGCCGGTGCCGGGCGGTCCCCAAAAGATGAGCGAGGGCAGCGCGCCCGCGCCTTCGTAGAGGCGGCGCAGGATGCGCCCCTCGCCGATCAAGTGTTCCTGCCCGACGAACTCTTCGAGATCGCGCGGCCTCATGCGCTCGGCGAGTGGTGCCGTGGCGGTGGTCGGCTTGGCCGGAGGCACATCCACATTTTCGTCAAACAGGCTTTCCGTGCGGCGGCGGCTCGGCATCGCTGGCCCCTCTTAAATCCTTTGACTCCGGCGGCTCCTCCGTGGCAGCATCTAACCGGGGCAAACGTCCAAACTGTCAGGCTGATTTTCCTTGCGCCGAGCTTAACACATTTTGTCGGGGCCAGTAATTTAGGGCACGCGCCCGCCTTAGAGGGAACGCGGGCCGCCGGTCGCGCGTATAGGAAGGCGGGCGTGGCGGGCCTCCCCTGAATGAACACGCCAGCGCGCGGGATTAAGGAATAAGTA
>JBOGOY010000661.1:0-3331 GCA_050748185.1 Pyrinomonadaceae bacterium | reverse complement strand
GTCGTCGAACGACACTTTCCCGACCGCGATGCACATTGCCGCCGCCGAAGAGATGAGGAAACTGGTCCCGGCCGTCGAACGCCTGCGCGACGCCATTGACGCGAAGGCGAAAGAGTTCGCCGACGTGGTCAAGATCGGGCGCACGCATTTGCAGGACGCCACACCTTTGACGGTCGGGCAGGAGTTTTCGGGCTGGGCGAGCCTCTTGGCGCGTGACATCGAACGGCTCAACCTCGCCACGCCCGGCCTGCTCGACCTCGCCATCGGCGGCACGGCGGTCGGCACGGGGCTCAACTCGCACCCCGAGTTTGCCGAGCGCGCCGCCGCGAAGATTGCGGAGTTGACGGGGCTATCTTTCAAGTCGCACCCGAACAAGTTTGCGGCGCTCTCGGCTCACGATGAACTGGTCTTTGCGAGCGGCGCGCTGAAGACTTTGGCCGGGTCTCTAATGAAGATCGCGAACGACGTGCGCTGGCTGGCGTCGGGGCCGCGCGCGGGCTTCGGCGAGTTGATTCTGCCGGAGAACGAGCCCGGTTCGTCAATCATGCCGGGCAAGGTCAACCCGACGCAGAGCGAGGCTCTGACGATGGTCGCCGTGCAGGTGATGGGCAACGACGCGGCGATCGGCTTCGCCGGCTCGCAGGGCAACTTCGAGTTGAACGTCTTCAATCCCGTCATGGTCCACAACCTGCTCCACTCGATCCGGCTGCTCAAAGACGCCTGCCGCAGCTTTCTAGAGCACTGCGTCGTCGGCATCGAACTCAACCGCGCGCGGATCGAAGAGCACCTGCGTAATTCGCTGATGCTGGTGACGGCCTTGAATCCACACGTCGGCTATGACAACGCCGCGAAGATCGCGAAGCACGCCCATAAGCAAGGCATCAGCCTGCGCGAGTCGGCCGTCGAGTTGGGGCTGCTGACGGGCGAGCAGTTCGATCAGTACGTCAAGCCGGAGGAGATGACTCATCCCTGATGTTACAGTTTGCGTGCCGGCTTTCGCCCCGGCGGAGGTGAAGTGATGGCAACCGTTCTTGAATCGCAGCAGCAAGTCGTCGTGGAGCAGAAAGTGATCCTGCCTCGGGTGACGTGGGAGACTTACGAGCGCCTGCTCGCCGAACACGAAGGGAGCGCCAGCACGCGCTTCACATACGACCGGGGGGCGTTGGAAATCATGATCCTTTCTCTCAGGCATGAAAAACTCAAAGAGAAGCTGATGACACTGGTCGGGGCCGTCGCCGAAGAGTTGGGCGTTGACATCGAAGGCGCCGGTTCGACCACCTTCCGCCGCGAAGACTTGGCACGCGGCTTTGAGCCTGACGCTTGTTATTACATGGCCGACGCCCGACTCATCCGCGGGAAAGACGAAATTGACCTGACGACGGATCCGCCCCCCGAACTGGTCATCGAGATCGACATCACACACCCCTCGCTCAACAAGTTTCCCATCTTCGCCGCGATCGGCGTGGCGGAGGTGTGGCGCTGCGACGGCGCGCGCGTAGGTATCTTTCGCCTCGGCACAGGCGAGTACGTCGCCGCCCCGAAGAGCGCGGCACTGCCGGGCGTGACCGGCCAAATCGTCGGCCGGCTGTTGTCTGAGAGCCAGACGATGAGCCGCGGGGATTGGTTGCGGCTCGTGCGCGAATCAGTCCGCGAGGTTGGCGGAGGGGCGAAGCAAAACCCCGCCGTGGAGCAGGTTTGAAAATGCTGTCAGCGATTGCCGCCTTCCCGCGTCCGGCCTTCAACGGCACACGACACCTCGCCATCCCGCATCTAATTTACCCCGCACGCGAGTGAGCTTTCGGCCCGTCCGCGCGGGGGACGTTTTACGTAATGAGCCGGTAGCGGGTGCGCGCTTGCGCTCCGTTTCTCAAAGTGAGATATTTTTTGTTTCGCGCCCCCGTTAAAGGGCCGACCGTGAGGCCGCGGGCGCGTTGGGAGGAAGGGCGAACATGACCGTCGAGACTCTGGCGAAAGCCCCCGTGCTGGAAGACTACTTCGGCCTGTCGGACGCGGAATTGCACGCGCGCATCGAGGCGGCGCGTGGCGAACTCGGCCGCCGACTCGTGATCCTCGGCCACCACTACCAGCGCGAAGACGTGATCTGCCACGCCGACATCATCGGCGATTCCTACAAGCTCTCGAAGCTCGGGGCCGAGCGCACCGACGCCGAGTTCATCGTCTTCTGCGGCGTCCACTTCATGGCCGAATCGGCCGACATCCTCTCGGCCGCGCACCAGAAAGTGATTTTGCCGGACATGGGCGCGGGCTGCTCGATGGCCGACATGGCGACGGCAGAGCAGGTCGAGGACGCTTGGGACCAGTTGACCGAGATCGGCGTCGTCGGTGGCGATTTCAAAGTAATGCCGATCACCTACATGAACTCTTCGGCGGCGATCAAGGCTTTCTGCGGCGCGCACGATGGCGCGGTCTGCACTTCGTCAAACGCCGTCCCGCTCTTCGACCAGAGTTTGAAAGAGGCCGACAAGCTCTTCTTTTTCCCCGACCAGCACTTGGGGCGCAATACCGGCGTCAAGTTCGGCATCCCGCTCGAACAGATGCGGCTGTGGGATCCGGCGAAAGAGTTGGGCGGCAACACCGCCGAGCAATTGCGCGACGCGCGCCTGATCTTGTGGAAGGGTCATTGCTCGGTTCACGGACGCTTCCGCCCGTGGCACGTCGAACAGGTTCGCCAAGAAGCGCCCGGCATCAACGTACTGGTCCACCCCGAATGCACCCGCGAGGTGGTCGAGATGTCGGATTACAACGGCTCGACCGAGTACATCATCAAGACGCTGGAGCAGTCGCCTTCGGGCTCGAAGTGGGCCATCGGCACAGAGATTAATCTCGTCAACCGCCTGATCAAGCGTTTCCCGGACAAGCACATTCAACTGCTCGCGCCCGACCTCTGCATGTGCGCCACGATGTACCGCATTGCCCCGCAGAACTTGGCGTGGGTGCTCGAATCGCTCGTCGCGGGCCGTGTCGTCAACCAGATCACGGTGCCCGAAGAGACCGCGGTTTGGGCGCGCGTCGCGCTGGACCGGATGCTTCAGATTCAGTGACAGGTGACAGGTAACAGGTGACAGGTGGCAGGAAGAAGATGTGTTCTTTCCTGTCACCTGTCACTCGTCATCTGTCACTTTCGTTTGCAAAGGAGGACTTTAAAACTCTTGGCTGACCCCAACGACAAAGTCGCGGAGAACGTCGGCGGCGAGTTTTACGTGGACGCGCAGTGCATCGACTGCGACGTGTGCCGCGACACCGCCCCCGACAATTTCACGCGCTCGGACTCGAACGGCTACTCGTTTGTCTATAAGCAACCCGGCAACGA
>JBOGOY010000660.1:0-3341 GCA_050748185.1 Pyrinomonadaceae bacterium | reverse complement strand
GCTTTCACGGCTTTCTGGCTCTTTACCTCGTGGACGTGGCGGGCTTGGGCGAGGGGCGCGCGGGCCTCGGCATCGCGCTGTGGACGGGCGTCGGGCTGGCGGGCGATTTGTTGCTGATCCCTCTGCTCGAACGTGTGCCGGGTCTGCGTTACCTGCGCTGGAGCGCGCTCGTGACGCTGTTCCTGTTCCCGGCCTTCCTGCTCGCGCCGGGCGTCGCGGGCAAGCTCGTCGCGCTCGCGCTGCTCGGCTTCGGCAACGCCGGGTGGTACGCGATCCTCAAGGCGCAGTTGTACGCGGCGATGCCCGGCCGGAGCGGCTCGGTAATGGCGCTCGGCAACCTGACGGGCATGATCGGCGGACTGGTCCCGCTGGGCTTGGGGCTACTGGCCGAACGCTTCGGCCTCGGCCCCGTGATGTGGCTGCTGCTCGCTGGGCCGATCGCGCTGCTCGTCGCCATCCCGCGAAAGAAAGGATGAAGGATGAAGGATGAAAAGGACGTAGCTGTTAATTTCATCCTTCCGCCTTCATCCTTCATCCTTTGCCATGTTAGGCTAACGCTTCCGCCGCCGGCCCTAGTTTCCTCACGTCCGGAGTCTCCCGGCCGGGGCGGTGAAATCGCACATTCAAAGATTCAAGGCCATGCACATCACGCGGGTTGAACTGGAAAACATTAAGTCATACGAGCGCGGCGAGTTCAATTTTCTGCCGGGCACGACGGCCATCGTCGGACGCAACGGCGCGGGCAAAACCACTATTCTCGAAGCCATCGCGTGGGCGCTTTTCGACACACTCGACTACAGCAAGGACGACTTTCTCCGGCGCGGTGCAAAGAAAGGCTGGGTGCGCGTCTCCTTCGAGAGCGACTTGGACGGTCGCCAATACACGGTCTATCGCGACACCGCCAACGGTTATTACGTCCACGACCCGGCGCTGAACGCGAAGGTCGCCGAGAAGAAGCTGGACGTGGGCACGTTCCTGCGCCAGCACCTCGGCACAGAGCCCGGCACGGACCTGCAAGCCCTTTTCAGATCCGCCGTCGGCGTCCCGCAAGGCACGCTCACCGCCGACTTCCTCAAGCCAGCGAGCCAGCGTAAAGCATCTTTCGATCCGCTGCTCAAGGTCGAAGAATATCTGAAGGGCGCCGATCGGTTGCGCGACACGTTGAACCTTATCCGCGACCGCACCATCGAGGCGCACAAGCGCATCGCCAACGCCGAGGGCCAACTCGCACGCTACGACGAACTGGTCGCCGAGCACGACGCGGCGACGAAGCGCGCCGAAGAGTTGACGCACACACTGGTGGTGTTGCGTCGCGAGACGAAGGAGCGCGAGGCGCGCGTCGCCGAGATGGACCAGACGGAGCGTCGCGCGAACGAGGCGCAGTCGGCCGTCGAGCGGCTCGAAGTCGAGCGGCAGGCCGCCGAAGTCCGTCTGCGCGATCTCGAAACGGCCCTCGCGGCCGCGAGAGAGGCAAGCGATCGACAGCGGGCGACCATCAAGGATTACGAGGCGCACCTCGCCGCGCAGGAGCGTCTGCGCGGGCTGGAACAGGAACGCGCCGAACGCGAGCGGTTGCGCGAAGAAGCGCGCGGGATGGCCCGCGCGGTCGATGCCGCAAAGAACGAACTGCGCCGTCTGTCGGACGCGCTCGGACGGGCCGCGGGCGCGCGTGAGTCGCTCGTCGCTTTGCGAGACGAGATCGCGCGGCAGGAGGAGTTAGAGCGCGAGCGTGAACGTCTGCGCGATCTGCTGGCGCAGGCGCGCGCGGCCGGCGACCGGGTCAAGCGGCTCGACCGCGAACTCGAAGAACTGCGCGCGCAGCACACGCACACCAAACAGCGCGTGCAGGCGGCGGAAAAGGCGCAGGGCGCGGAACAGCAGTCCGAGCAGTTGGAGAGCGAGCGGCTTGGCGTCGAGACGCGACTCAGTAAAATTGAAAAAGAGTTGGCCGAGCGCGGGCAGTTAGAGCGCCAGCGCGAGAGCCAGACGCGCGAGGTCGAGCGCGTGCGCCGGAGCGTGGCGGCGCTTGAGCGCGAACTCAAACAACTCACCAAAGCGTCCGCCGAGGCCGACCGCGCCGGCGAACTCGAAATGCGCGAGCGCGAGTTGGCGCAGCAGGCCGCGCGCCTGCGGGCGCAGATCGAGCACGGCGAACGGATGTGCGCCGAGGCCAGAAACGGCATGTGCCCGATCTTGGGCGAGCGCTGCACTAGTTTCGGCGAGGGGCAGACGGTGGACGGCTATTTCAGGGACCAGTCTGCCGTCGGCCGCGAGCAACTGGCGACGGTCGAGGCCGAAAGCAAGCAACTCGTCGAGGCCGTCCGACGCGCCCGCGCCGCCGCCACCGCCGCCGCGCAACTCGTGCGCGAAGAGTCGCGCCTCGCCGACGAGCGCCGGCTGTTCGCTCGGCACGAAGCGAAGCTCGCCGAGATCGACGCCGAGTTAACGAAGTTTGCCGGCGCGACGAAAGAGTTGCGCGGACAGTTGGCGGCGCGGATGCTCGGCATCGACGCCGCCCTGAAGACCACGCGCGAAGATGCGTTGCGCGCCGCCGAGTTGGCCCCATTGCGCGCACGCCTCGAAGAGATCGCCGCCGAGGGCAAGCGTAAGCGCGAAGAGCGCGACGAATTGGCCGCCGTCTCGGGCGCGGTCGAATCGCTCAACGCCGAGAGCCAGACGATCGAGCAGGATTTACGCGCGCTCGACGATCCGCGCGGGCGCGCCGCCGCGCTAAAGTCTGAAGCCGCGCGCGAAGCGGCGCTCAAAACAGAGGTCGAAGCCGCACGCGCCGCGCTCTCCAAACATGAAGAGGAAAGACGCGCCTGCGACGCGCGACTCGAACGTTTCAGCGAGCTTGACGCGAAGTGGTCGGAAGCCACCGCCGTGCGCGACCGCACCGCCGCCGCGCATCAGGAATACCTGACGAGTAAGGCTCTGGCCGACACCCTGCCCGCGCGCGAGGCCGAGGCGCGGACGGCGACTGAAGCTGCCGCGCGCGCGACCGCGGCCGCACAAGAAGCGCGCGCCGCTTACGCGCAATCGCTCGCGGCTTACGATCGCGCGCGGCACGACCTCGAACGGGGCCGGTTGGCGCTGGCGCGCGAGACGGCCGCCAAGTCCGCCGCGCAACTCGAAGCCGCGCAGGCGAGCGCCGAAAAGCTGCAAGCCGAGATTGCGCGGCTCGACGGGGTGCGCGATCAATGGCGCGAGGAGAAGCGTAAGGAGGAACACTTGGGATCACTTTCGGACGCGACCGACTTCGTGCGCGACACGCTGAAGAAGGCCGGGCCGCTCGTCACCGAGAGCTACCTCTACAACATCTCGATCGAAGCCAACCAGCT
>JBOGOY010000659.1:0-3343 GCA_050748185.1 Pyrinomonadaceae bacterium | reverse complement strand
GCACCGGATCGGACACCGCACGAGCCGCGGCAGCCGAAGTCGCGACCGTAACATCCGCCCCGCAACCGTCAAGAACGGCGGAAAGGAATTCGAGCGTGTCGCGCTCGTCATCAACCACCAGCACGCGCAGGGCATCGAGGGCCGGCGGGCATCCGCGTCCACGCTGGCGACCTGTCTCCTTTTCGCCGGTCGCCGTTTCTTCGCCCTGTGCCGGCGCGGTCGGCGCGCCCGCGAGCGGCAGCGTCACGGTGAAGGTCGCGCCCTGCTCCCGCCCCCCGCTCTCCGCTTCCACCGTGCCTCCGTGCAGTTCGACGAGGTGCCGCACGATGGCGAGCCCTAAGCCCAGTCCACCTTGCGTCCTTGTGGTGGAGGCGTCGGCTTGGCGGAAGCGGTCAAACACGTAAGGCAAAAACTTAGGGCTGATGCCTCGCCCAGTGTCGCGCACCTGTATCTGCGCCACCGCGCCCGCGCGTTCGAGTCGCACCTCGACGCGCCCGCCCTCGGGCGTGAACTTGACGGCGTTCGATAAGAGGTTCCACGCCACCTGCTGTAGACGGTCGGGGTCGCCGTTGAGCCAGCCGAGTTGCGGCGCGGCAGAGACCTGAAGCTGAATTTGTTTGGCCTCGGCCGCCGGGCGCACGGCGTCAATGGCCGCTTCGATGACAGTGATGAGCGCGACGGGCTGGATGTCGAGCGGCAGCTTCCCCGTGATGATGCGCGACACGTCGAGGATGTCTTCGATGAGTTGCTTCTGCGCGTTGGCGTTGCGCTCGATTGACTCCAAGGCGCGCCGACGTCGCCGCATCGAGGCTGCTCGAAAGCAGCATCCGGGACCACCCGAGGATCGCGGTGAGGGGCGTCCGCAGTTCATGCGAGAGGGTGGCGAGAAATTCGTCCTTCAGGCGGTTCGCCTCTTCAGCCTCGCGCCGCGCCGCCTGCTCGCGCCGCAACGACTCGGCGAGCGCGTCTTCGCTCTCCTTGCGCTTTGTGATGTCGCTGACCACCGCGACGAAGCCCGCGACTTCGCCCGACTCGTCGCGGTCGGGGACGAAAGAGGCGAGCGTGTAGCGCTGGCCTCCTTCCTTGTACGGCATGACCCGCTCGTAGCTCACCGGCTCGCCCGCCAGCGCGGCCTCCACATGCGGGCGGACCCGTTCGTAGGCCTCCGGGCCGAGAATCTCCTCGATCCGTTTGCCGTATGCCTCGTGGCGCCGCAGCCCGAACCAGCGTTCGTAGCCGGCGTTGTTGAAGCGGTAGCGCTGATCCCGGTCCACGTAGGCGATGAGCAGCGGGGCGGCGTCGGTGACGAAGCGGAGAAAGCGCTCGCGCTCGCGCTTGCCTTCCTCGGCCAGCCGGCGCGGGGTGTCGTCGCGCATCACCTTGGCGAAGCCGAGCAGTTCGCCGTCAACTCCCCGGAGCGGCATCATGAGGCCGTCGGCCCAGAAGCGCGTGCCGTCCTTCCGCTGGTGCCAACGCTGATCCGCGGCCCGGCCCCGCTCGGTGGCCATTCGCATCTCGCGCTCGGGCGTGCCCGAAGTACGGTCTTCCGGGATGAAGATCAGAGAGATGTGCCGGCCGACGATCTCTTCCTCAGCGTAGCCAAGCAGCCGACCGACGCCGGGGTTCCAACTGACGACGTGCCCCTCCGCGTCCGTCATGAAGATCGCGTAATCGCGCACGTTCTCGACGAGCAGACGGAACATCTCCTCGCTGTACGCCGATGGCAGCCGACGCCCCTCTTCCCGGTCGGCCTTTGGCGCTGGCGACTCGACCTTCACTCCGCTGTCCTCTGGCATCAAAAAATCCTCGCTGTTAAGTTCGAGAGCACTCGGCTTCGCGAACATGCGGATTGCACGTCGTGGGGAGGTGTCTCGTCGTGCGAGTGTCCGGCGGCGGACGTCAAAGGGGGAATGGACGCGCTCAATAATAAACTGCCCGCGTCACCGTTGTCGCGTAAGGGTGTGGTTAGATTATAGGTTTCCGGCTTGCCGGGACGCGGGCCGGCAGTTGCGGACACGGGGCGGGCAGGACTTTTTCAAGGTGCGAGGCGTTCGAGGTGAATTTGCTTAAGCGACTGTGGGAGGCACTTACCGGCGGCGCGGAAGAGCGCGCTCCGCCCGCCGGTGTCGCGCCGCTGTACGACGACGATGATGAAGACGATGGCGGCGATCCTTTCAATCCCTTCCCCGAGCCGGTCACGCTGGAAATCACAGACGTGTTCGATCTCCACTCGATCGCGCCGCGCGACGTCACACGCGCCGTCGAAGCCTATTTGGAAGAAGCGCGCCGCGCGGGCTTCCGCTCGGTCCGTCTCATCCACGGCAAAGGCATCGGGGTCCAACGCGAGGCGGTGCGGAAGATTCTCGCCCGCACGCCGTTCATCTCAAGCTACACCGACGCCCCGCCCGAAGCCGGCGGCTGGGGCGCGACCATCGCACATTTGAAGTTCGATTGAAGAGACTGCTTGCCGATAGCGTTTGCCGGCAGTGAATCAGGGCCGGCCTTTCGGTGTCCGCCTGCGACTCGCGGGCTTTTTAACCGGAGACCGTCTCTTGGAAGGCGACGACGAATCGCGCGACTTCGCCTCAAGGGCTTCGGCGTAGAGCGCATTGTCAATGTTGTTTTGTGCCCGGTAGTCCCGCGGCGCGACGGGCTGCGAGTAGTTGCCCCACAGGCCGCGCCGGAGCCGCCGGCGCTCGCGCTGACCTTTGGCCGCTCTCATTTGTCTCACATTTTCCACACGCGCCTCAAGTTTGTGGCTCCTTGACCGATAAGGGATAAAGAGTTGTGCCTTGTGCGCCGCTCCCGTTCCCGCCTCTGCACTACTACCGGTGGAAACTTACCGACGGCGTAACCTGAGTTACCTTAATCCACTTGAGAAGGCGTTGACCGGTGCAGGGCTAACCGCGTTTGATTAGATGGAAATTGTCACAGCTGAAGCTTGAGTTGAAAGATCACTCTCTGAGCTTCCTGATTTAAAGGAGTAAGACCATGATACGCAATTTGAAGATCGGCCTTCGGCTGTTCATGCTTCTGGGGTTCATCTTTCTGCTCACGGTGCTCGTCGGCGTGCTCGGTCTGTGGGGGATGTCCAGAGCCAATTTTGGCATGGAGTCAATTTACAAAGACCGCGTCGTACCGCTGAAGCAATTGAAGACCATTGCGGACATGTACGCCGTCAATATCGTGGACACCACACACAAGCTCAGGAACGGAAACATCTCGTGGGCCGAGGGGCAAAAGAACGTTGACGAAGCCACCAAAGTCATCGACGAGCAGTGGCAAGCGTACCTCTCAACCGTCTTAGTCCCGGAAGAGGAGAAGCTGGTCAAGCAGGCGAAGC
>JBOGOY010000658.1:0-3352 GCA_050748185.1 Pyrinomonadaceae bacterium | reverse complement strand
GATGAGGACATCTCGGCCCTGCTGTCGGCGGCCGAATCCGGCAAGGCCGGGTCCGAGAATAAGCAGAGCATTGAAAGCGTCGAGGGTGGTCAAGACGGCGCGCAGCAGGAACTGGCGCAGGTGGTTCCCGGCGGCGCGCGGACGCAGGCCACGATTAAAGGCGCGCCGCTGAAAGGCGAAGCGGGCGGCGAGGCTCAACCCGCTGATGGTGGAACTCCCGGCCAGCCACCACCGCCGCACCGTGGCACCGCCGCCGCCCCGGCGACTGAAACCGCCTCCGAGCCCTCCGGCAACGGACAACGAGCGGGTGGCGGCCGCATGATCGTCTCGCCGATCGCCGCGCGCATGGCCGCCGAAGAAGGCATCAACCTGAACACACTTGCGGGCTCTGGTCCCGGCGGTCGCATCATCAAGCGCGACATCGAGACGGCGATGAGTCAGCGCGCGCAACCGCCGCAGCCCACTACTACTGCGCCGGCCGCGCCGACGTCGGAAGTAGCGACTCCCGCACCGCAGCAACAACCCGCCGCGGCGCGCTCGTTCCAGCAGCAGCAACCGCGGATCGAAGGCGGGTCGCCCTTCCGCGATGAACCCGTCTCGAAAATGCGGAGCGTGATCGCGCGGCGTCTCGTCACCTCCATTGGTCCCGTCCCGCACTTCTTCCTCACCGCCGAGATTGAGATGGACCGCGCGGCCGACCTGCGCCGCCAACTCAACGAACTCGACAAAGAGACCAAGATCAGTTTCAACGACATCATCCTCAAGGTCGCGGCCGTGGCGCTGGTGCAACACCCGCAAGTCAACGCCTCGTTTCAAGAGCAGGCCATCCGCTATTACGAACGCGCCGACATCGGCGTCGCCGTCGCCATCGAGGACGGATTGATCACGCCGGTCGTGCGCGCGGCGGAGCGCAAGTCGATCGGACAGATCAGCCGAGAGGTCCGCGCGTTGGCCGAACGCGCCCGGCAGCGCAAGCTCACGCCGGAAGAGTACACGGGCGGGACGTTCTCGGTCAGCAACCTCGGGATGTTCGGCATCGACGAGTTCACCGGGGTCATCAACCCGCCGGAAGCGGCGATCCTCGCCGTCGGCGCGGTGCAGCCGAAGCCCGTCGCGCGCGACGGCGAAGTATTGGTGCGCCAGATGATGCGCGTCACCATGTCTTGCGATCACAGAGTCATTGACGGAGCCACCGGCGCGCAGTTCCTCCAGACTTTCAAGCAGACACTCGAAAACCCGCTGCTCCTGATGCTGTAATGGGGGACCGACAGGCGGCGACGCTCTTGATTCACGACCAGCACGGCGGCCGAGGGTTTGCGCCACATTTGGCCCTCGTCGCCGTGCAGATTTTTTTCGGGACGTGGCCGATCGCCGGCAAGGTCGCGCTGAGGGCCTTGCCCAGCACCGGGCTCGTCACCCTCCGGATCGTAGGGGCCACGCTGGCCTTCGTCGCCATCCTGCATGCCACCAGAGGACGCCGCCAGATCGAACGCCGCTCGGACTACCTGCGGCTCGCGCTCTTCAGCCTGCTCGGCGTCGTCCTCAACCAGTTTCTGTTCGTCAAGGGTCTTGCCCTCTCGACCGCCGTCAACGCGACTTTACTCGGCACGACCATCCCGATCTTCACGCTGCTCGCGAGCGTCATGCTCGGCAAAGAGCGCGCGACGTTGCGCCACGTTTCCGGGATGCTGCTCGCCGCCGCCGGAGTCGTCTATCTCGTCAACCCACTGGACGCGGAGTTGTCCGGCGACAAGAAGATGCTCGGCAACGTTCTGCTCGTCGCCAACACGCTCTGCTATGCGGCCTACCTCGCGCTCTCACAGGACTTGATCCGGCGTTACGGCGCGCTCACGGTCATCACGTGGGTCTTCATTTTCGGCACTCTGGCCGCGCTGCCTTTCGGCGGCTACTACCTCGCCCGGACGCCTCTGCTCGACATCGGCGCGGACATCTGGTTCGCGGTCCTGTACATCATCATCTTCCCGACGGTCGGAGCCTACTACCTGAATGCTTGGGCGCTCGGCCGCGTTGCCCCGAGTACCGTGGCGATCTACATCTATCTCCAGCCGCTCATCGCCATCGCGCTCGCTCCATCGCTGCTCGGCGAACGCATCGACCCGCGCACGTGGCTTGCGGCTGTGCTCATCTTCGCTGGCGTCGCCGCCGTCACACTGCGACCACGCAGCCCCGTCTTTGAAGAGGTCTCTGAGCGGCCGGATGCGGCGGGCCACTGAATTACGGAATGCGGATTTCGGCTTGCGGATTAACAGAGCGTCCTTCAATTCGCAATCCGAGGATCCGCCCAGCTTAAACAGATAATACTGACTCGCCTGCTTCAAACGGGTGATTCACCAGTGTCAATTCTTGCTTGCCGGCAGGCGCCGGGCTCAACCCCGACGCTTGCTTGTTGAGATGTTCGGGCGGTAAACCTGACGATGAAGGACTCAGCGGCACAACTAACGACACCCACAGGCGGCGACGAGATTGCGCTCAAGAACTCCGCGGCTCGGCTCTCGATCTTAGCGGCCGGATTCCTCATCACGCTCAAGATGGCGACGGTGTGGCTGACCGGCTCGATTAGCGTCTGGGCCTCGCTGCTCGACTCGGCCATGGACATTTTCGCCTCAACCATCAATTACTTCGCGGTGCGCGCCGCGGCGCGTCCGCCCGACGAAGATCACACCTACGGGCACGGCAAAGCCGAATCGCTCGCCGGGCTCTTTCAGGCGCTCGTCATCACCGGCTCGGCGCTCTTCTTGATCCGCGAGGCAGTTCAACGTTTCATCGCGCCGCGCTCGACCGAGCAGGAGTTGATCGGCGTCGGCACGATGATCGCGGCCATCCTCGTGAGCCTCGGCCTCGTCGCGCGCCTCCGCCGAGTGGCCCGCGCCACCGATTCACCCGCGCTCTACGCCGACGCGATGCATTACGCCTCGGACGTTTACTCGAACGGCGGCGCGCTCGTGGCTTTGCTGCTCGTGTGGTTCACGGGCCGACAGATCATCGACCCGATTTTCTCCATCGGTATTTCGCTGTACATTCTCTGGTCGGCGGTCGGCGTCGGGCGCGACGCGGTGGATGTGCTGATGGACCGGCGGTTGCCGATTGAAGTGGACGAGCAGATCGCGGCTGTCGTCAAACGCTTCGGCCCGCGGGGGGTGGTCGGCTTCCACGACCTGCGGACGCGCCGCTCAGGCTCGCAGAAATTCATCGACCTCCACCTCGAAGTCGAGCGCGGCCAGAGTCTCGAAGAGGCTCACGCCCTCACCGTCAAAGTGCTGCGCGCGATCGAAGCCGAGATTCCGCGCTCGCGCGTGCAGATTCACACGGACCCGGTTTAGAGTGACGGGTG
>JBOGOY010000657.1:0-3353 GCA_050748185.1 Pyrinomonadaceae bacterium | reverse complement strand
GCGGCTTCATCGGACGAAAAAGTGATGGCGAACCGGGCTGGCAAACACTCTGGCGAGGTTGGCAGAGGCTACAAGACTTAGCTTGGGGCTTACAGATGAAGACCTGAAAATGTGGGTAATGACAAGCGTTTCAACGCCGGGGACGGGCGACACCTTCGCGCTGCGCGTCGCGTCAGCGACGCCTGAATCAGCCGTCGCTGACGCGACGCCGGGCCGGTCACCTCGCTCACCCCGGCGTTGAAACGCCGGGCTCAACTCACCGCGCCGCTGACGCGGCGGAAGTTAGTAGTCTTACTTTTTGATCACTACTTTACGACGTTTCAAGTGAAGCTGCCGCCGTCCAGAAGCGCGCTTGCCAAGCCTTCGCCGCAGGATGTAGATTTTGCGCGGCAAGCCGCCAGCAGATAAACACGCGAAGAAAACATGCCCACGGCCGAGTGGCGCGGGACGATCCGGGAAGTCTCCGGCCGGACGGAAATTTGCCGGCCGCAGTGTAAGGGGTTCCGAGACGTTGAGCTTGACGGGAATCGAGAGACCAGTAGCCGAATGTGAGCCGCACCGCGCATCGCGCGCTGACGGCGTAACCGGCCACGCCACGCCGCCGCCCCCGCCGCGTCTGTCCGTCATCATCCCCTGCTACAACGAAGAATCGGCGCTCGGGGAAACCTCCCGGCGGCTGGCCGAACTGCTGCGAGGACTGGCGGCGGCCGGCAAGGTGTCTCCCGAGAGCTTCGTCTATTTCGTGGACAACGGCAGCCACGACGCGACGTGGGACGTCATCGGCGAATTGCACCTGCGAGATCGAATCTTCAAAGGGGTCAGGCTGGTCCGCAACGTCGGCGTCCAGAAGGCTTTGCTGGCGGGGCTGATGGGTGTCAGGGCGCACGCCGACTGCGTCGTCTCGATCGACGCCGATCTGCAACAGGACGAGCGCGCGATCGAAGCCTTTCTGGAAAAGTACCGACAGGGCGCGCACATCGTCTACGGGGTGCGGAAGGATCGCACGACCGACACGCTTTTCCGGAGGAGCGCCTCCACGCTCTTCTACAAATTCATGGGCGTGATGGGGACCAAGATCGTCAAAGACCACTCGGAGTACCGCCTCGTCTCACGGCAGGCGCTCGACGCCCTCGCTGATTATCGCGAGTACAATCTGTTCCTGCGCGGCGTGCTGCTCGATACCGGCTTCAAGTCCGACGTGGTCTATTTCGACGTGCGGCGGCGCAGCGCCGGCAAGTCCAAGCACAATTTCGGCGACCTGCTGTCGCTCGCGCTCGACGCCGCCACGTCTTCGAGCGTCGTGCCACTGCGCTTCGTCACGGCGGCCGGGATGCTGATCTTCGCTTGGAGCTGCCTGATGATCCTCTTCGTGCTGTATCAACGGCTGTGGACGGGCAACGCGATCCCCGGCTGGGCGGCGACGCTGATCCCGATCTACGTCCTCGGCGGCGCGCAGATCATGTTCCTCGGCGTGATCGGCGAGTACATCGGCCGAATCTACCGTGAGGTGAAGGCGCGACCGCGCTACGTCAAAGAAGCAGAGTTGTTCTGAGCAGGCAAGTCATACTTCGCCGACTGCCATTTCCAGCCCACGCCCCCGACAGGACCGACACCCTTTTGCTCACCCCGCTCAAAAAAAATCCACTCGCACACACGCTGCTGGTCCTGCTGTTTTTCACGGCTGTGTTCGTCGTCTTCTTCGCGCCCGTTCTCGCCTCGGGCCGGCTGTTGGCCCCCGGTGACGGCACCGTCCAGTCGCTCCCAAACTTCTACGGCCCGCGAACCCTCTGGGACGAGATGATCTGGGGCGGTTTCCCCGCCGTCGCCGACTCGCAGACGATGCGCTGGTACCCGCTGACGTTTCTCTTCTCCGGCCTGCTCGGTTCGTGGAACGTTTTCGTCATCGTCGCCTACGTGCTGGCGAGTTGCTTCGCCTACGGCTATGCATACACGCTGACTCGCTCGCGGTTGGCGGCGTTGGTCTCCGGCATCGTGTACGGCATGAGCGGCTTTCTGCTGGTCCACCTGTGCCATGTCGTCATCATCCATGCGATGGCGTGGCTTCCGCTGCTCTTGTGGTCGCTCGAAAATTTGCGCCGGCGTTTCAATGCGGGCTGGTTCGTGGCGGGCTGCCTCGCGGTCGCCGGCAGCCTGCTGAGCGGCCACCCGCAGATCCCCGCCTACACGCTCTGCCTCGCCGCGGCTTACGTCCTCGTCAGGGGACGGCGTGCGCTCGTCGGGCGGTGGCGCTTTTATGGGCTCTCGGCCTTGCTCGCCGTGCTGGGACTGGGACTGGCGGCCATTCAACTTATTCCGACGGCCGAACTGGCCGGCCTGAGCCTGCGCGCGTCGCTCGACTTCGAGGCTTTCGTCGCCTACGAGTTGCCGCCCCGGCAGTTGCCGATGCTGCTCTTCCCATATCTCTTCGGCGGCTCGCCGGGTTCACTCTACGGCGTGCCTTACTTCGGCGCGTGGGGTTCGGGGATCGTTGACACGTGGGGGCCGACGGAGTTGAGCGGCTACATCGGGCTGCTGCCGCCGATGCTGGCCGCCGTCGGTTTCACCGTTTACCGTCGGCAACCAATACCGATCTTCTGGCTCGTCGTCGGTGTGCTCTCGCTGCTGCTCGCGCTCGGCAGCGCGACGCCGCTCGCCGCGCTCGTCTATCACCTGCCCGTGCTCAACAAATTCCGTGCGCCCGCGCGCCACTTCGCCGAGATGTCTCTGGCCGTCAGCGTGCTCGCAGGCTACGGCGCGCTGGCGATCACGCGGGAGTTGGCGCGCCGCCGGTTAATCAACCGCGTCGTTATCGCCGGGGCCGGGCTGATGCTGGCCTGTCTGGCGTGGGTTCTATTTTCCGCCGATCAACTCAAGGCGCTGGCCGCCGCGAAGGGCGTCGTCCGGCTGAGCCTGTGGCCGTGGGTTAACCCGGCCGTCGGCGTGCCGCTGCTCGTCTTCGCGGCGGCGGCGGCGGCGCTGCTTTACTGGCATCGTCGGCCCGGCTCCGCCCCGCGGCGCGCCGTGCTCGTCGTCGTGCTTGTGCTTGACCTCGCCAGCTTCGGCTGGTTCTGCGAGTGGCGTTTTCTGTCGCCTGACAAAAGCATGACGGAGACGCCTGACTTCGCTTCCGGCTACAAAGACGCGCTCGCGCAGACGCACCAACGCCTGCTGCCGGTGCGCGGCGCGCTCGGACGACGAGGTGAGTTTCCGCCGAACGTGTCGAAGCTGTGGGGCCTCGCGAGCGCGGGCGGCTACGGGCCGCTGATGCTGTCGCGCGTGAGCCGCGCGCTGTCGATGGTTGCCTACGGCGCGGTTGACGGCTCGTGGCAGGACGACGCCAACCGCAGCCTCGA
>JBOGOY010000656.1:0-3360 GCA_050748185.1 Pyrinomonadaceae bacterium | reverse complement strand
CTCTACGGTGCTACCCCCCGACTTGCGGCCCAGCCCGCGCCGGCTAAAACCGAGCAGGCCGCGGCAGCGTCGGCCGTCGCTCTTGTTTCGACGGCCGACGCCCGCACGCTCTACGAAGAGGCCGCCAACTACGCACGCCAGCGCTACGCGGAGTTCGAGCGCACGGGCGTCGCTTACGATCCGAAACTGGTCCAGCAGGTTGAGGCGGATCAGCGCGCTCTCGCCGCGCGGCACGCGGCGACTCTAGGGGCGCGCGGGCCGCTCGCGCCGGCCGATGTTTACTACCTCGGGCGGCTCTACCACCTTGCGGGCGAATCAGGGGGGGCGGTCGAGACGATGCGAAGTTTCCTCGGCGGGCCGCAGCAGGCGGGGGAAGAGACAAGGCCGGCAGAGCCTGCGAGCGGGGCGCGGTTCGTCGTCGCATTGCACGAGGCGAAACTCGGACGACTCGCGGAGGCCGAAATCGCGCTCGCCGATTACGTCAAGCACGCCGCGCCACCCGACGCGCGTGAACTCTACTTGATCGCATCGACGCTGGCCGCCGGCTATCGCCAAAGGCGGCAGTTGGAGCCAGCCGCGGCGCACGCTCGCGCGGCCTTCGACGCCGTGCTGAAGCTTAATGACGGCGGCGTGCTGGCAGGGGACCAGCGTGTGCGCGACGACCTGCTCTATGGCGCGGCCGAGTCGCTCTCAGACTTGCACCTTCAGTTGAAACAGACGGGCGCGAGCGTCGCCGTTTTGCAGGGACTGCGCCGCCTGAGCGTCAGCCTTCCCTCGGTCGATCTCTACCGGCGCACGACGATCCTGCTGGGGCGCGTCGTCCCGCCCGTTGCGCCCGAGACAGGGGCCGACGATCCGCTGTTCTCCGCCGCGCGCCTTGCGCCAGAGATTGAGGCGCGCGACTGGCTGGGCCAACGACCCGCGACGCTCGTCGCGTTGCGCGGGCGCGTCGTGCTGTTGGATTTCTGGGCCGCCTCGTGCGCTCCGTGCCGCGCGGCGCTGCCGCACCTCAAGGCGTGGCAGGAGAAATACGGCAAACGGGGTCTGAGCGTCATCGCGCTGACGCAGTACGAGACGGAACAGACGCGGGATCGGCAGCGCGCCGAACTCCGACAGATCCGCCGCGCGTGGCGTCTGCCCTTCGGCTTCGCCGTCGCGGACACGGCCGAAACCGCACGGCGCTACAACGTGACGACCATCCCGGCCGCGGCGCTCATCGACCGACGCGGCGTGGTCCGCTATCTGAGCGTCGGCGCGCGCGACGAAGAGATCGCGGAGATGGAAGGAATGATCGAGCGCCTGCTCGCCGAGGCGGCGGGCGGCCAAAAATAAATCATGGGGACCAATCATAAATCCAAGTTGGTGGCAACGGTTATCTGCTGCTTCCTCGCCGTCGTCCTTCCGTCGAAAGCGCCGGCCCAGTCCTCCGGCGCGTTGACGAAAGAGGCGGGCGCGGCTGTGGCGGACCCGGCCGCCGTGGTCGCCATCGGGCTGACGGACGCGCGTAGCGCGGCGGCGCTCTACGAAGAGGCGTCAACTTACACCGATCGGAAGTTTGCCGAGTTCGAACAAAAGCGCGTGCCTTTCAGCCAACTACTGGCCGAACAGACGCGCCAACAGCAGCGTGAACTGGCCGCGACGCACGCCGCCTCGCTGGCCGCGCGCGCTGTGCTTTCCGGCACGGACTTTTACTACCTCGGGCTCCTGCGCCAACTCGCCGGGCAGGGGGACCAAGCAATCGCGCCGCTCAAGCGCTTCCTCGCCGAGGGGATCGGCGCGGCCGAGAAAGATTTACGGCGGAACGCGCTGCTCACGCTCGCCTCCTCGGCCTCCACGGCGGGGCGACTCGCGGAGGCCGAGGAAGCGTTCGCGGAGTTCGCGCGCACGGAGTCCGGCGGCAGCGTCGAAGACCTCTTCCGCCTACGCAGCGCGCTTTCGTCCGCCTACTACAAGGCCGGGCAGCGCCAACGCTCCGCCGCGCACGCCGCCGCGGCTTTCCATTCGCTCAAGTCAGCGTCGCCAAGCCAGATTGACGATCAGGCCAGACGCGCGCGAATGCTCGGCACGACGGGCGTCTTTCTAGCGAACCTCTATCTGGAATTGAAGCAAGAGGCGGAGGCGGCGCGCTTGATGGAGGAACTGTTGCGGCTCGGCCTCACGCTGCCTTCGGCGCAGGTGTACCGGCAGGCGCTGGAACTGCTCTACGAAAACGGGCATGGGGATTACGTCTTAAAGTCCGTGGACGACGCGGCCCGTCACGCCGAGGCCGCGCCCGAGATCGAGGCGGCGACGTGGATCGACGCTCAACCGACCACGCTCGCGTCACTGCGCGGGCGCGTCGTGCTGCTCGACTTCTGGGCGACGTGGTGCGGCCCCTGCCGCCGCACGATGCCGAAGCTGAAGGCGCTGCACGAGAAGTACAAAGACAAGGGACTCGTCGTCCTCGGCTTCACGCAACTCTACGGGCGCGTGGCCGGCGGCGTGGACGGACTCGACGCCGCACAGGAGTTGGCGTTCCTCAAAGAGTATAAGCGCGAGTTGAGACTGCCTTATCCGTTCGCGGTCGCCGATAACGACGAGACGGACGCGCGCTACGGCGTGCAGGCTATCCCGACGGCCTTTCTCATCGACCGCCGCGGGCGCGTCCGCTTCATCACCGTCGGGGCCGGCGAGGGCGACTACGAGGCGCTCACCGGCGTGATTAAAAAGCTGCTGGCGGAAGCCGCGCCGTAGTCTAAAGTCCAACGTCCAAAGTCCAATCTCGGCTTTACGACTTTGGACTTTGGACTTTAGACTTTGGACCTATCTCAGACAGTCGGCGGGATGGGCGCGGACTCGCTGCTGATTGACGCCGAAACCGGCGAGGTGCGCCGGACGCCGCCCCCCGGCGCTCTGACGCGCTACTTCCAGCAGGCGCATTTCTACTTTTTCGCGGGGGCATGGCAGTCGTCGCTGCTCGTGCTGCTGTCGGCGCTGGCGAGCCTTTCGGCCTTGTCGGGCATCTATTTGAACGTCCGTCCGGTTGCTCAATAGAAGGTGAAATGGGGAAATGGCGATAAGGCGCGGCGGAGTTTTGACAGGCTTGCGTACTTTGCGACTTTGCTATTTCCCCTCTTCCCCGTTTAACCTTTTCCCCGGCGTTTCCGTTTAATAAAATTATGGATAACTCAAGTCTCATTTTTACCGTCTTCATCGCGTTCGCCGGCGGGCTGTTATCGTTCCTGAGCCCTTGCGTGCTGCCGCTCGTGCCGGGCTATATCTCTCTGATCTCGGGCGTCAGCGTGGATCACTTGAAGGGCGAGGGCGCATCGGTCGTCACCGCGCGGCGCGCGGTCGTGATGAACTCGCTCGCGTTCAACG
>JBOGOY010000655.1:0-3370 GCA_050748185.1 Pyrinomonadaceae bacterium | reverse complement strand
CTCATTTTCCGTGATGAAGACTTGGACCCCGCGCGCTCGCGCGAGCATTTCGCGGCGGCGATGTTCGAGGATTTGCGCTGGCTCGGGATCGAATGGCAGGAGGGGCCGGGCGAGGTGGGCGGCCCGTGCGGTCCTTACGAGCAGAGCCGGCGACGCGACGTGTACCTCGATGCGTGGCAGAGGCTCCTCAAAGGCGGCTGGATTTACCCGTGCGTCTGCTCGCGCAAAGACCTCGCGCGGTCGGCACAGGCTCCGCACGAAGGCGCGCTCGCGCCAAACGACGAAGCACTCTACCCCGGCACTTGTCGGCCGCCTTTCGGCTCCTTGCTCACCCGCGCCGCTGCGCCCGCGGGCGTTAACTGGCGCTTTCGCGTCCCCGACGGCGAGACGCTCTCTTTCGCCGACCTGCGCCAAGGCCCGCAGGCGTTCATCGCCGGGCGAGACTTCGGCGACTTTCTCGTGTGGCGGCGCGACGACGTGCCTTCCTACCAACTCGCCGTCACCGTGGACGACTGGCTGATGCGCGTGACGGAGGTCGTGCGCGGAGTCGATCTGCTTAAATCGACCGCGCGGCAGTTACTGGTCCAGCGCGCCCTCGGCTATGCGACGCCGGCTTACTATCACTGCGACCTCGTCACGGACGAACAAGGGTTCCGCCTCTCCAAACGTCACGACGCACTGAGCCTGCGCGCGCTGCGCGACGCCGGCGTCACCGCCGCGCAGCTACTCGGAAGGCTTTCACCCGGCTGATTCCTTTGAGTCGGTAAAGGGAGCGAACGCAGACCAACAAAGCTGCTCGAATCCGCATCATTCGCCGCGGCCGACTTCCTACGCTTTATTGTGCGACACAGTATTCAGAGGGCGGAATGGATCGTCTCGGCGAGGCGTTCGCTCGCGCGGCGCGCTGCTTCGCGCGGGGTCTCGCCGGGGAGTTGAGAGACGTGTTGCAGCGGGTGGTAGATGAGTTCGAGGTGACCTGAAAGTTTGGGATAGCGCCAATCAGAGGGCCAGATTTGGTGGCCGCCGCGGATCGTGACCGGCAGGACGGGGACGCCCGCTTCGAGCGCCATGCGCGCCGCGCCCGTCTTGAAACGGCGCGGCACGCCGTCGGCCTTCGCCCGGCCGCCCTCGGGGAAGATGACCACCGCGCCGCCCTGCCTGAGCCACTGCAAAGAGCGACGGATGGCCTGCGGGTCGCCCCGCTCCAACTGTAACGGCCACGCGCCCAGCCAGCGGACCAGCGTTCCCACCAACGGCCAACTGAAAATCTCGTCCCATGCGAGGTAGCGCAGGTAGCGGCGGACGGGGACAGCCAGCCAGAACGGATCGATGTAGGTCTGATGGTTCGCGGCGATGATGAGGCCGCCTTCGAGGGGGATGTGCCCCTCGCCGCGCACGCGCATGTTCCACAACAGGCGGAACGTGGCGCGGAAGACGACGCGCAGAATCTCGATGCCCCAGCGCGGCAGCACGAAGGGCTGCGATCCGGCCTCACTGCCGCCGCCGCCGTTCCTCCTGCCGGCCACGCTCACCTGCACACCCGCCTCCACGCCTGTCTCAGTCTCGTTCAACCCTCTTCCCCCTCCCCGCCCGTTCTCGCCGTCCGCCCGTCGGCTTCGGCCCGCACTCGGCGCCATTCCTCGCTCAGGCGACGCACGAACTCTTCGGGCTCTTCCCCCGCGAGGGCCGCGTGCTCACCGGTATTGGCGGTTTGGAACCCGCGCACGGCTTCGAGGTTCACGACGAACAACTCTTCCCACCATTCGGGGACGTCGCGCTCGGCGAGCGCGTCCGCGTGCCGCCGGCCGCAGCGCTCGCACTCGAAGCTGGCGTAATCGCGCGCCTCGCCCTTCGTCAGACCGATGCGGTTCTTCGCTCCGCAGAGCCGGTCCAAGCACCGCCGCTCGATCTCGACGAGCAGCAACTCACGCCGGGTGACGATTCCTAGTTTCGTATGTTTCGTCATCACAATAGGGGGCCGGGGGTCAGGAGTTGGGGGTCGGCCAGAGACTGGGCAAATGTTCTTTCACCGGCCCCCGGCCCCTGCCCCCCGGCCCCCGCTCTTCACATGAACTACTCCAAAGGCCAGTCGCGATTGACGAACTCCAGATGCAGGCGCGCGACGCCGCCTGCTCCTTCGGAACGAGCCCGCACGACCGCGTGGATCGTCAACTGCTCGCGCGCGCTCGTCAAGCGCACGAAGCGCCCCGGCCCGATTGGCAGCGTGGTGTAGATCGCCGCTCCGCGCCGGCTCAGGTTCTCGGTCACCGTCTCCTCGCGCGCTATCACTTCACCCTTCTCGCCGACGATCTCGACCACCACTTCGACGGGCAGGCGCATCCGCGTCTCGCGATCAGAATTGAGCGCGCTCTGTGCGACGAGAGGGACCAGCGCGCCGCCCCTTTCCGCGGCCTCGTAACGCAGCGCGGGGTTCTGGAGATAGCTCGCCGGCGGGTGTTTGCCGATAAGGGCTACGCCGACGATCAAAGTATCCGTCGCCGCGCCCGTCGCCTCCGCGCCGCCACCCCACTTCGCCGAGCGCACCAGCGCCCAGACGCGGTACTGATCTTCGTGGTGATCGAAGCAGCGAAACTGTCTCGGCATCGGCAGCGTCAGGTGCATCAGGCGGCCGGGCTCCGTCGGGCGCGAGAGGCCGAAGCTTGCTCCGAACGGCGTCACATCGACGCAACGCGTGACTTCCGTCCATTCGAATTCGACGCTCTCCCGGAAGCGAACGCGGACCGGTATCGCGAGCCGCAGACGCTCTCTCAAACGTCGGTCTTTGGTGTCTGTCATGACGGCAAAATCGGTCGCCCGTGCTAGTCCCACGAGCGCAATATCTTGGGTCTGCCTTCTCCCCCGCGAAAAAGGTCTCGAACGGGGCTGAAACCCTGATTTTACAAGGCTTTTACCCTCTTCCGCAGGTTGCCAAAAGGCCACCCGCGGGCTACAATATCTCGTACTTTAATCCGCTCGGTTTAGTCGCCACAGAAGCGACTGCTAACACACCTGAAGGGGGCATCATTGTCGCAGGCCGGGAGGGCACATAAGCCCCCCTCGGGCGCGCATTGGTAACGATCGGTCGGGCCTCTTTTGACGGCCGCCGATCCAACTTTCGCGCGGCGAGTGGGACGACTCCGGCGGGGACGTTCACGGATTGTACCGGAAAGGTTTGGGGATGGAAACAGCAGAACACCAACACGTCAGTATCGAAGAGGAGATGCGGCGTTCGTATCTCGACTATGCGATGTCGGTCATTATCGGGCGCGCCCTGCCGGACGTGCGCGACGGCTTCAAGCCGGTCCACCGCCGCGTCCTGTGGGCAATGCAGGAACTCGGCAACCAACACAACAAGGCCTACAAAAAGAGC
>JBOGOY010000654.1:0-3373 GCA_050748185.1 Pyrinomonadaceae bacterium | reverse complement strand
CTCTCTGACCACCTGCGTCAACTGGTCCAGTTGCTCGTCGAAGAAGTGGCCCGCGCCGGGGATGACCTCGACGCGGGCGCGGGCTTCGGGCGGAAGCCCGGCGGCGAGTTCGCGCAAGGCGACGGGATCGCCAAATTCGTCCAGTTCCCCGTGGACGAAGAGGGTGGGCTTGCGGCAGTCGCTGAGAAAAGAGAAGTCGTAGAGGTTGACGGGCGTGCCGACGGCGATGAGGCGCGAGACGCGCTCGTCTCCGACGCCGACTTCGAGTCCGACGCGCGAGCCGAACGAAAAGCCGGCGAGCAGGACCGCTTGGCCGGGGTAAGTTTCAGTCAGGTAGTCGAGGCCGAGCCGTGCATCGTCTCGCTCGCCGCGCGCGTGGTCGTGCGTGCCCGTGCTCTGGCCGACGCCGCGAAAGTTGAGGCGGAGCGTGACGAGGCCGGCTTCGTTCAAACCGCGTGCGGTGCGAAAGACGACCTTGTTGTGCATCGTACCGCCGTGCAGCGGATGCGGGTGCAGGACCAGCGCGACGCCGCGTGCGCCTTCCGCTTCGCGCGGCTCTTTGATGATGGCTTCCAAACGCCCGTGCGGGGCGGGGATGAACAGGTTGCCGGCCGGGTACACTGTGCGGTTTTCCTCTCGTGTAACGTGGTGAAGCAGAGACTAACAGAATCCGCGCGGCGGTGACCAATACCTCAAAAGTGACGGGTGAACGGTGACAAGTGACAGGAGCAGAAAGTGAACCGTGACAGGTGATAAGTGACAGGAGGCAAACCCGTTCTGTCTTGTCACCTGTCACTCGTCACTCAACACTATTTTTACTTGTCACCGTTCACTCGTCACTTTTGAGTATCTACCTGTCACTTGTGAGTAATCAGCCTCGCGTTTCCGGGGCGCGGGTTGACTGCCACAATTCGAGCGGTTAGTTTTCAACTTGCGTTTGGTGTCAATTCACACATCAGGCAGCGGGCGCGGCGGGTCACAAAAATTGCCGCGCCCGCGAACATCTCCCCAAGTTCCGCCCCCGGGGCGCGGCGGGCATTACACCTGACAGAGGTTTGAAGGCATGTTGAGAGCGCTTCGCACTTCGTCACTGCTGCACTATAGCTTGGCGTTCGGGGCGGTGGCGGTGGGGCTGCTGTTGTTCGCGTGGCCCGGCCTGCGCGAGAACTTGTTCGCCGCGGTCGCCGCGGTCGTGATCGCCTTGACGCTGCCACTGTTGGTCCCCTGCGCGCTCGGGTTCGTCAAGGCCGCCAAGCTCGCCGAAGAGCGCCGGGCCGCGCTGGGGGAGAAGGACCGGGAACTGGCCGCGCTCCAAGACCAGATCAGGGAGTTCGATCTCAGATCGGTGCAGCGCGCACGCGAGGTCTTGCGCCGGGCGCTCGCAAGTCCCAGCCTCGATCTCGAAGCACTGGCCGGCGAACTAGCCGCGCGCGAGCGGGAGTTGCAGCGCGCGCTCGAAAGCCTGCGTGTCAGCAATCAAACCTTGAACGCGATCATTCAGGCGTCGCCGCTCGCCGTCATGACGCTCGATTCGGAAGGCGTCGTGCGGATGTGGAATCCGGCGGCCGAGCGCGTCTATGGTTGGCGCACCGCTGAGATCGTCGGGCAGGAACTTCCGACCGTGCCGCCGGAATTGCGTGACGAGATGCACCGCAACCACGCCGCCGCCGTGCGCGGGCGCATCCTCACGAACCTCGAAACGGTGCGGCTGCGTAAGGACGGGTCGCGCTTTCACGCCAGCATCTCGACTGCGCCTCTCCTTGACGCGGAGGGCCGCACGACGGGCGACATCGTCGCGCTCGTCGCCGACGTCACGCAACGCAAAATTGCCGAAGAGTCTCTGCGACTCAGCGAAGAGCGTTACCGTGCGCTGGTCCGGGCGACGGCGCAGGTCGTCTGGACAGCGGATGAACGAGGACAGGGGGGCGACGCGCGGGCTTGGTGGGAACAACTGACGGGGCGGACCGCCGCCGCCGCACAGGATCCATGGGGCTGGCTCGAAGACGTGCACCCGGACGATCGCGAACCGGCGCGGCGGGCGTGGGAGCAGTCGCTCGCGGACAGGACGCAGTTCGACACCGAGTACCGCGTCCGCACGCGCGGCGGCGAGTACCGACACTTCGCCGTGCGGGGCGTCCCACTTTTGAACGAGGACGGAAGTTTTCGCGAGTGGGTCGGCACGATCACGGACATCACCCAGAGCCGGCGCATCGAGCGCGCGCTCGCCGAAAGCGAAGAGCGCTATCGCGCCTTCGTCGAGCAAAGCGCCGAGCCGATCTGGCGCTTCGAGTTCGACCCGCCGGTGTCGATCAATCTCGACGAGGAAGAGCAGATCGACGAAATCTTCCGCCGGGGCCACCTCGCCGAGTGCAACGACGTGATGGCCCGCGCCTACGGTTACGCGCGGGCGCAGGACATTGTGGGCAAGCGGCTCACCGAGTTCGTGCCGCCAACGGCGACCAACGTCGAATACGTGCGCGCCTGCATCCGCTCGGGCTATCGCGTCTCGGACGTGGAGTCGGAAGAGTTGGATCGCGACGGCCGCCCCGTGTACTTCCTCAACAATCTCGTCTGCATCATCGAGGGCGGGCGACTGCTGCGCGCGTGGGGCACGCAACGCGACATCACCGAGCGCCGGCGGCGCGAAGAGTCGCAGCGGTTCCTGTCAGACGCGGCAACGCTGCTCGCCTCGTCGCTCGACTACGAGCAGACGCTGGAGCGCGTCGCGCGCCTCTCGGTACCCTACCTCGCCGACTACTGCCTCGTGGACATGCTCGACGACGAGGGCGCGCTGCGGCGGGTCACGGTCGCCCACTCCGATCCGGCGCGCGCCGAGGCTTGGCGAGAGATGCAGCGCCGCTTTCCCATCAATCTGGATTCGGACGCGCCCGTCCCCGTCGTGCTGCGGACCGGCCGGCCCGTGTGGCGGGCCGAGGTGACGGAAGCGGAGTTGGAACGGATGTCGTTCCCGCCCGAGCAGATCGAGATGCTTAAGCAACTCGGCCACAGGTCCGTCATCTCGGCGCCGCTCGTCGCGCGCGGACGCACCACGGGCGCGCTCACCTTCGTCACCGCCGAGTCGAACCGCCGCTACGCGGAGTCAGACCTCGCGCTCGCCGCCGACCTCGCGCAGCGCGCCGCCCAATCAATCGACAACGCGCGCCTTTACCTGCGAGCGCAGGCGGCCAACCGGGATAAGGACGAATTCCTCGCCACCATCTCGCACGAGTTGCGGACGCCGTTGACGCCCGTCATCGGCTGGCTCCACATGCTGCGCGGCGGCGCACTCACGCCCGAGGACTCGGGGCGCGGCCTTTCAGTCATCGAGAAGAACGCGCAGGCGCTCGCCCGCCTGATAAACGACCTGCTCGAC
>JBOGOY010000653.1:0-3376 GCA_050748185.1 Pyrinomonadaceae bacterium | reverse complement strand
CCTCACGCCGAGCCTTGTCCACGGTTGTGCACACCTCTTCTGACTGACAAAACGAGCATCGAGCATTTCCCCTGCAAATCAGCGCGTGTCGTGTGCCCGGCCGGATGGCACGGGTGTTGCGAAGGATGAAAGGCATAGCGTTGCTTGAATGGAACGACGGGAGTGAGTGACGGCAATCTGATGGACCACGCCGCGTCGTAATTAGTGGGCAGTGAGAGAGGTGAGAGCGTCCGTGAAACCGAAGATCTTAATTATTGACGACGATGCGGCCATCCGGCAGCAACTCTTCTGGACGCTCTGCGACGAGTACGAGGTGATGACGGCCGGCGATCTTCAGACGGCGATCCGCCGGGCAATGGTTTACGAGCCGGCCATCTCAATCCTCGATCTCCACCTGCCCCCCGTGCTCGACACTCCCGAAGTGGGCCTGCGCCTGCTCGAATACATCAAAGCCAACTATCCGAAGACGAAGGTCTACGTCGTCAGTTCGGAGGCGAGTATCGAAACGCAGAAGGCCTGCCTGCAAAACGGCGCCGACGGGTTCCTGAGCAAGCCGCTCGACGTCGAACAGTTGCTGGCCGCAATGCGCCGTCTGACGCCCGCCGGTGAGTTGGGATTGATGTAGCTTGACAACCTCTTGAGGTTGGCACGAGGGTTTTGCAAAATGACGAACGAGAGGGCCGGAAATCCGGCGGCGGTCGCCGTAGAATGTGACGCCGACGAGGAGGCTCTGACGCCTGAAGAGATTCGCCGCACGCTCATCAAGTTGTCGCGGCGCCAGATTGACGAGCAGGGCGCGAGGCCGGCCATCGAGGCCTACACCCGGATCATGCGACAGGCCGCCTCTTCTTCGGCGCCGACGACAGCCGCGGAAGCATCTTCTCCACCGCCCTGCGCGCCCGCAACGGCCGACCGCAAGTCGGCAAGTTGAAAATGCGGTGAACCTGTCCTCGCCGCCGTCAGGAAGCAAGTGCCAACGCAACCGCCGGCGCGCCAACCCAGCAAGTTCTTTGACAGATTCCTCACGACATCGGCCGCTCGCTCCCCTTCGCGAGCGACCGTAACGCCCGCGCACACGGTATCCCTTCTACCGAGCGCGAGCCAGAAGCCCCCGCTTCCCAAAGAGACTCACGCCCAGAGTCGCGGGGGCTTCTACCATTTTCAAAGAGGACAGAGGATAGAGATCAGAAGTCAGTAGGAATAGCTTATTTAACTGACCTCTGTCCTCTGACCTCTGTCCTCTTTGTCGTATAATGCCTTCCCATGAAGTTCCTCCACATCGCGGACATTCACCTCGGCTGTCGCCGCTATAATCTGGACGAGCGGATGAAGGATTTTGCGCGCGCGTGGATCGATGTCATCGCGCAGCACGCCGTCCCGAATAAAGTCGACTTCGTGCTCATCGCGGGCGACTTTTTCAACGCCCGGAAGGTCGAGCCCGAGGCGATGAACCACGCCATCGCCGGGCTGGATATGCTGCGCGAGGCCGACATCCCCGTCGTCGCCATCGAAGGCAACCACGACCAGCGCGACGCGGTCTCCAACTATAGCTGGATGCGCTCGCTCTCGCGCTGGGGCTACCTGACACTGCTTGAGCCGGCGCGCGACGATGAGGGCAATCTCGCCTTTGTCCCGTGGGACGAAGAAGAGCGCTCGGGTTCTTACGTGGACGTGGCCGGCGCGCGCATCTTCGGCACGCACTGGTACGGGACGAGCGCCAACGCCGCCGTCCCGCTCATCGCCGACGCGCTGCGGCGCGCCCGCGCCGCGGATCGCTTTAACGTCCTGCTGCTCCACACGGACGTCGAAGGCCAGTTGAACCGCCCGAACATCCCGGCCCTCTCGCTCGCCACGATGAAGGAGTTGAAGTCGCTCGTGGACTATCTCGCGCTCGGCCACACGCATAAGCGCTTCGAGATCGACAACTGGGCTTTCAACCCCGGCTCGCTCGAAGCCTGCACAATCGACGAATACCGCGAGGAGCGCGGCGCGTACCTCATCGAGGTTGACGACCAAACCCGCGAAGTGATCAACGTGAGTCACCTGCGCGACTACCACCAGCGCCCGTTCCAGCGCCTGACCTTCGACGTATCCGGTGTTGAAAGCCCTGAACTCGTTGGCGAAGGCGTGCTGGAGACAGTTAAGCGCGAAGCCCGCCCGCACGACGCGGCGCGCGACGAATCGCCCGCGCCGATCATCGAGATCAACCTGCGCGGCCACCTCGGCTTCAAAAACTCTTTGCTGGACATCCCGCGCATCAGGGCCGAGGCGCGCGCGTTGACCGGCGCGCTCCACGTGATGGTGACGAACCGCAGCGTCCCGGTCGAGTACGCCGTCGCCGCCGGCCTCGACGCCGACGCCTCGCGCCAAGTGCGCGAGCGCCGCATCGTCGAAGACCTGATCGCGCGCGACGCGCGCTACCGCCACCGCGCCCACGAGATGGCCCAACTCGTCCTCGAAGCCAAGCGGCTCGCGCTCGGCGACGAGTCGCCTGAGGAGATTCTCAAGACCATTGAGGACCACCTCGCCCGGCAGCAGCAGCAGCACGGCCTCGACAGCGCCTCACCTGTGACCGACCCGCGCGAACGAACGGACGCCCCCGCGGAAACCGAACTCGTCGCCTCGCAAGCCGCTTTGCAGGCGCTGGAGCGCAACGCAATGACGTAGAGGATAGAGGATAGAGGGCAGAGCCTTCTTCACTGCCCTCTATCCTCTATCCTCTATCCTCTACTCTCTACCCATGAGCGAAGCGATGGAAAAAGTGCGCGGCGTGCGCGAGTTGCCGCTGTTCCCTCTGCCGGTGGTGCTGTTCCCGGGCGTGCCCCTGCCGTTGCACATCTTTGAGGAACGCTATCGCCGGATGCTGTCGGATGTGCGTGCGTCGAACAACGTGTTCGGGCTGTCTTATTTCGACGCCGCCGAATCCGTGGGCGAGCGTCCGGCCCCCGGCTCGGTCGGCTGCGCGGCCGAAGTGGTCGAGGCGCAATCGCTGCCGGACGGGCGGTCGAACATCCTGACGGTCGGGCTGGTGCGCTTCCACCTCGTCGAATACGCGGACGCTGGCGAGCCATACCTCATCGGACGCGTGGAATTTTTCGAGGATAAAGCGGAGGACGAGCAGGAGTTGAAAGGGCGCGCTACCGAAGTGGCGGAACTTTTCACACGCATCGCTCTCTCTGTGCGCGCGATCAACGACGAGCGCGCCGGCCTGCCCGATCTCTCCGAGATCGAACCCGAACGCCTCTCGTTCTTCGTCGCGGCAGCGCTGGAGATGGAAGCCGAAGACAAGCAGCGGCTCTTAGAGATGCGCTCGACCTCTGAGCGGCTTCGGCACATCCACACTTTGCTCGGGGACGTAGTGCACAACTACGAGGAG
>JBOGOY010000652.1:0-3385 GCA_050748185.1 Pyrinomonadaceae bacterium | reverse complement strand
CTGGTCCCCAATGCCACCGCGATTTTCCTCCGACTGCCTCCTGCGCTCTAACGCAGCCGCCAGACGATTTTCGAGCACTGCCTCGGGTTTGAAGTTTTCGAGTTGGAGGAAGTATTCGGCGCCGCGGTCGAGCGCGGACTGTGGGACCAGTCCGACCAGTTCGCTGCCGGCGACCACGACGCCCCAGCGTTCGGCCTCGCGCCGGACGGCCGCGAAGGCGTGGTGCAGCGTCGTCTGATCGTGCCGCACGAGGTTCATCGAGACCTGCGTTAGCCCCCGCCCGCGCAGCTCGAAGCCGAGCGCCTTCAGGTAGCGCAGGCCGCCGTCCCGGCCCCGCACCGCCCGCGCGATCCGTCGCGCCACCGCCACGTCTTCCGTCCGCAGGTTAATGTTGTAGGCGACGAGCAACGGCCGCGCCCCGACCACGCACGCGCCCGCCGTCTCGTGCAGATGCGGCCCTCCCACGTCCGGCGCGCGCTCCGGGTGCGAGAGCGCCTCTTCGCGCAGCCGCTCGAATCCGCCCCGCCGCACGTCTTCCAACCGCGCTCGATCCTCGCGCCGCGCCGCGGCCTCGTAGAAATAGACCGGCACGCCCAACTCTTCCCAAATCCTCGCGCCGGCCTCGTGCGCCAGCCGCGCGCATTCTTCAAGGCTCGTACCGCGCAAGGGGACGAACGGCAATACGTCGAGCGCGCCGACGCGCGGGTGCTGTCCCTCGTGCCGGCGGAGATCGATCGCTTCGACCGCGACCCTCGCCGCGCGCAACGCCGCCTCAACCGCCGCGTTTGGCTCGGCCGCAAAGGTCACGACCGAGCGGTTATGATCCGCGTCCGCGTGCGTGTCCAGCACGAGCGCCGAGGCGACCGATTCGATCGCCTCCACTAGCCGCTTGATCGTGTCGGCATTGCGCCCTTCGCTGAAGTTTGGTACACACTCGACGAGACGATCCATAAGAGGGCAGATGTCAGATGTTAGATGTCAGTCCTCAGAACGCGGCCGATTCTAACATCCAACATCTGACATCTAACATCTGTTTTCATGGCTTCCAACCGATTTATCAAAGAGCGCAAGGGCGCGTGGCAACGACTCGAAGACCTGCTGACGCTGCTCGACCGGATGGCGCTGCGCCGACTGCACCGCGAAGAGGTGCGCGAGTTGGGCCGCATCTACCGGCGGACGGCCTCTGATCTCGCCATCGCGCGCGCCGAGTCGCGCGACCCGCGTCTGGTCAACTACCTCAACAGCCTCGTCATCCGCGCACACGGGCGCATCTACCGCGCCGAGGCGCTCGAAGGCGGGAACCGCCTGCGCCGCTTCTTCACCACCGATTTCCCGCGCACCTTCCGCCGCACGTGGCGCTACACGGCCCTGAGTTTCGTCGTCTTTCTCGCCTTCACGCTCGTCGGTTTCCTCGGCACGCGCCGCGACCCGGAATTCTCGGACCTCGCCGGCATCCCTTATTTTTTCCGCGAGCGGATCAACGAAAAAGTGCGCTGGTGGGAGAGATTGAACGAAGCGAATCAGGTGGGCGCGAGCGGCATCCTGACCAACAACATACAGGTCACTTTCTACGCCTTCGCCTTCGGCGCGATGCTCGGCGTCGGTACGCTCTATGTCATGGCCGTCAACGGACTGAGCATCGGCGCGGTGCTCGCGCTCGTCTACCGCGCGGGTTACGGGAACGAACTGGTCGCCTTCATGGCCGGGCACGGCGTTATCGAACTGTCCTGCATCTTCATCGCGGGCGGCGCGGGGCTGCTCGTCGGCCGGGCCATCCTCATCCCCGGCGACCTCTCGCGCACGGACGCCCTGCGCCTCGCCGGGCGCGACGCCATCGTCCTCATCATCGGCTGCGTCCCGCTGCTCACCCTCGCCGGCCTCATCGAAGGCTTCATCTCGCCCGCCCCCATCCCGGCGGCGGCCAAGTTCAGCGTCGCGGCGGTGACGGGCGTCGCGCTCTACACTTACTTACTGCTCGCTGGGCGGGAAGCAACTCCGACTTAAAGCAATCCCCGCTCTTTCACCCGAATGTAAGTCTCCAACAGCGAAGGGACCAGTAAGGCGGCGTTGACATCGAGCGCGAGGCCGCCGAGTCGTTCGACCGAGCGGAGCGCGGCTTCGCGTTGGTGGAGCATCTCTTCGGCGACTGACTGGATGAAGAGTTCGCGCAAGTCCGCGGGCGTTTCGCGCACCGCCGCGCGCAGGTCGCGGTCGCCGATGGTGGCGACTAGTGGGAGGTGTCGGGGCCGGAGGAGTTTCAAGGCGGAAAGCAGTTCGCGCGAGCCCTCTTCGTCCACTACGTCGGTCAGCACGACGACGAGCGCGCGGCGCTTGCAGTTGGCGGCTAAATACTCGAAGGCGCGCGTGTAAGAGGGCTCGATCATCTCGGGCTCAATTGAATAAAGGGCTTCGAGCACGGCTTCCGTTTGTTCGCGGCCGCGCGCGGGCGGGACGTAGGCTTTGATCCGGCGGCCGAAGACGGCGAGGCCGGCGTTGTCGCCGCCACGTTGCGCGGCGCTCATCAGCGCCAGCGCCGCATGCACCGCCGAGTCGAATTTGGTTTCCTGCCCGACGCGGCCGGTCATCAGCCGGCCCGCGTCGATCGCGATGAGGAGCGTCTGGTCCCTCTCAATCTGATACTGCCGCGTCGTGATCTTGCCGCGCCGCGCTGTCGCCGTCCAAGAGACGTGGCGCAATTCATCGCCCGGCACGTAATCGCGCAGAGACTCGAAGTCGCGCCCCTCGCCACGCCACGCCGCGCGCCGGTGCGCCGCGACGAGCGAGCGTGCGCCCAGCGCCTTCAACTCCGCCTCGCGCGCCCGCCGGATGTTCGGATAAACTTTCACGCTCTGACTGTGCCCCACGCGAACCTCGCGCCACACCAGCCGCAAACGCGAGAGGTAACGCACCGCCACCTGCCCGAACTCGAAGCGCCCGCGCCGTGGCGGCGTGAGCGTGTAGGCCAGCACCGCCTCGCTCTGCGCCGCGACTTTGAGATGCGCCTCGCGCGGCGACCCGAGACGCATCTCCGGCGGGTATTCGTCCTTCATGTCGAGCGTCACGTCGCGCCGCGTGTAGTTCGCCACGCGCACGCGCACCTCCGTCTCCGCCCCGATGTGAAACCGCACGCCGAACTCGCGCCCGACCGTCAAGCCTTCCGGCCAACGGCTCAACCAAGCGTCGAGCAGCGCGATGAGCAGCAGCGCCGCGTCGTGACCGAGCGCCGCCCAACGCAGGCCCGGCCGCCCCCACGACAAAGAGAGCGGCACGAAACCGAGGGCGAGCAGGGCGTAGAAAGTTTTAGTGAAGACGAAACGCACGCTGGGAATTTGCGATTTTAGATTTTGGCTTTTTTCTCACCGCGGGACTTCGACCGTTTTCAGGA
>JBOGOY010000651.1:0-3389 GCA_050748185.1 Pyrinomonadaceae bacterium | reverse complement strand
TCCTTCATCCTTCCGCCTTCATGCTGATCGCGTGCCAGATGAAGGGGAAAGTGCCCCACGTCTGGCCGCGGTGCTGCGGGCGGAAGCCGAAGAGGATGACCCGGCCCTTGCCCAACGCGACCTCGGCCAGCGCCACCTTACCGGCGAGGTGCTGTTCACCAAGCAGCCATCCCGAGCGCAACACATCTTTCGCCGCGTAGCGCGCGACGACCCGCACGCGGCTCTCGCCGCCATCGGTCACGTCGAAGGCCGAACTGTTGATGAAGTAGGCGTCCGCGTGCCGCGTCATCCCGCGCCCCATCGGGTGCGCCGTGTCCACTTCGATCCGCAGGATCGAGCCGGGCGCGTAGAACTCGGACGACTTGACGCCTTCGAGCGCGTTACGTAGCGGCAACTTGAAACGTTTGATTGCGAGGTCGGTCGAAGCGTCGAAGCAGACGAGCGTGCCGCCCTCTTCGACGAAGCGACGCAGGTGCTCGACGCCCGCCTCCGTGATGCCGCCGGTGAACTCGGCGGGCGCGGTCTCTTTATCGCGCCCTTCGACGATCTCGCGCGCCCGCATCGAAGGCAACACGATCACGTCGAAGCGCGCGCGCAAGTTCCCGGCGCGCACGTCTCGGTCAAACAGTGAAGTGAAAGGCACGTTGAAGGTGTCGAAGACGAAGCGCGTCCAGCCCTCGTCCATCGAATTGGTCCAACTCTTGTAGAGCGCGAGCTGCGCGGATGATTTGACGGGATTGGCGACGGGCGAGCCGCCAGCGTCGCCTCGTGGTTTAAGGCTCAGGTCGCGGCGCACTTCCGCTTCGTCTCTGACGAGCTTGGCGCGCAACTCCGCGACGTTGAAGCGGATAACGGGGACCACCTCGACGCCCAATTGCATCGGCAGGGTCCAGCCGGCCACGTCGTAGGGGCGCTCGGCCTCGCCGCTCGCGCCGCGCCGGTCGGGGTAAACCTGTCGCTCGAAGAGTGCCGACACGTTGTCGCGGTAAGGCTGCGCGAGTGACACGAAGTAGCTGCCGGCGGGTTGCTCGCGGTACTTGCCCGGCTGGTGAGCGGCGGTCGGCGCGCGCGAGTCCGCGGCGGAGAGGCCCGAGAGCGGCTCGGCGTAGATGCCGTGCAACTCCGATTCGAGCCGGTGCACCTCGACGCCTTGCGCGACGAGGGCTGCGATCATCTTGGCGACCGCCTCATCATTGCCCTGCCCGGCCGGGATGAGGTAGGCCGCCGGCTCGTCACGCGGGTGCGGCGCGGAGACGTTGTGCCAGCCCAGTTCGTAAAAGTTACGCAAATACTTTTCGCGGTATTTCGCGGCCAATGTGAGCACCGAGCGCGCGGCCGACATCTCCATCCGCAAGATGTCGCGTGGCCGCCACTGGCCGCCGGGCCACGGGTCCGGGAAATTGGTCGCCGGCTGCAACGCCGAAGGCATCCCGCGCGAAGAACTGCGGGCGAGTTGCTCGCGGGTGATGTTGATCGGCGTCATCAAACGCGCGCTCGCGGCCTCTGAGAGAATCCCGATCGAGTTGTGATAGTAAGGCGCGGTGCGAAAGCCGCCGTGCCACCACGTATCGTACAAAGCGTTCGTGATCACGCCCTTGAAATCGGCGGCCTGAAGATCGGCGGCGATGCGGTGGCCGATGAGGCCGACCTCGCGGAGCAGCAAGGGCGCAATGTGCGGGTTCGGCGGATCGTAGAAGGGCGGGATGAAGAAGCGCGATCCATTGCTGCCCTGCTGATGCACGTCGTAAACCACTTGCGGGAACCACTCTTTCCAGAAGAGGCGCGTCAGTGCCTGCGTCTCCTTCAGGTTGAGCATGAACCAGTCGCGGTTGTTATCGTGGCCGGCGTAGTGGTGATACAACTCGGGCGGCTCGGTTCCCTCGTAAGGCGTGCCGAGCGTCTTGCGATACCAGTCGGCCACGATGTCCACGCCGTCGGGGTTGGCCGAAGGGACCAACAGCAGGATCGTGTTCCGCAGTATCTCAAGCGTCTCGGCATCCTGCGCGGTCGCCAACTCGTAGGCCAACTGCATCGACATCTGCGAGGCGACGATCTCCGTCGAGTGGATCGAGCAGGAGACGACGACGACCGTCTTGCCCTCTCGGACGAGCCGGTCGCGCTCGGCCTCCGTGTTCGCGAGGCGCGGATCGGCGAGTCGCCGCTGGATGTCTTGGTACTTCGCGAGATCGCGTATATTCTCAGGCGCGCTGATGAAGGCCACGACAAGCGGGCGTTTCAGCGTCGTTTCGCCGACCGCGCGCAACAGGACGCGGTCGCTCGCTTCGTCGAGGCGGCGGAAGTAGTCTGTGATCTGCCGCCAGTCGGCGATGGTCCGGTCGTCGCCGGGAGTGAAACCGAGGACGGACGCGGGCGACGGTAATTGAGCGGCGACGCGGCGCGGCGCGGAAGAGGCCGGACGGCGGGACTGGGCCGGAACGGCGGGCCGCGACAACAGGGGAAGACCGATGATGAGCAGGGCGGCTGTTAGCCGCGCGAGCCGGAAAGAATGACGAAGCATCCTCAATCTCTCTCCACGGAAATGTCGAATGATGAAACGGTGCGGGAACGCGCCGCCGAGTCTAGCACAGCGACGGGCGCGACGCTCGCAGGTCGCCTCTGGCAGTGGTGGGTTTTCTTCGTCGCCGGGGCGTTGCTGCTCATCTTCGCGCCGCCCGCGCTGCTCATCGCCTATCTCGCGGGCCGGCGCGAACTGGTCTATCCGGCGGCGCGCTTCGGCGCGAAGAACTGGTTGCGGCTGAGCGGCATGAAGGTCAAGGTTGACGGCCTCGAACGGCTCGACCCGCGGCAGACTTACATCTTCGTCGCCAACCACCGCTCGTACCTCGATACCGCCGCGCTCTTCCACCACCTCGGGCGCAACATCGGCATCCCCGCGAAAAAGGAATTATTGAAGGTGCCGATCCTCGGCTACGGCATGGGCTACGTCAACATCATGGCAATCGACCGCTCGAACCGCGAGCGAGCCTTCGAGACGGTGCGCGCCGCCATCGAGCGCATCCGGAGCGGGGTTTCCTTCGGCGTCTTCGCCGAGGGCACGCGCGCGCGGCCCGGCCAGTTGCTTCCGTTCAAGAAAGGCGCGTTCCACATGGCGATCGAGGCGCGCGTGCCGGTCGTCCCCATCGCCATCAAAAACACCGATTACCTGATGGGCAAGGGGACCGGCGTGGCCCGCCCCGGCACGATCGAGATGGTCATCCTGCCGCCGATCGACACGGAGGGGCTGTCGCCCGAAGACGATGTGGCGCGCCTCGCGTTGGAAGCGCGGGCGCGGATCGCCGAAGAGTTGGGCGTCAGCGCCCGGTAGTTATTCAACACGTTTCACCGCGGAGGCGCGGAGTTTACGCAGAGAAACGCAGAGAGTTGAGTTG
>JBOGOY010000650.1:0-3391 GCA_050748185.1 Pyrinomonadaceae bacterium | reverse complement strand
CCAGTAGCCAGTAGCCAGTAGAAACATCTGACAACGGGAAAGGCGTCTCGGTCGCCACCGCCAACTACCAGCAAAGTCAATCCCTACTGACTACTGGCTACTGGCTACTGACTACTGCTTTCATTCATCACTCATCATTCCACATTCATCATTCCTGTCCTCTGTGCCCTTTGTGTCCTCCGTGGTGGAAAAATAGCCGGGCCGCTCTCAATCTTAGTTGGACAGTCTCACCGTTCACCGGCGTGCATTAATCGCTCTGCCGACTTCTTCCCGCAGCGCCGCGATCTCCGCTTTCAATTCGTCGATCGACTTTGCGCCCGCAAGCTCGGCCTCTGCGTCATCGGCGTCGCGGCCGACGAAGAAAGTGGCGAGCGTGGCGGTGACGTAGCCGAAGACGGCGAAACCGTAGAGCGACAGCAGGAAGCAGAGGACGCGGCCCTCTGCCGTCTGCGGCCAGTATTCGGAGCCGAGCGAGGTGAGCAGCATCGCCGTCCACCACAGCGCCTCGCCGTAAGAGTTCAGGCCGTCGGGGATTTCGTTCTCGAAGGCGTACATCCCGGCCGCGCCGGCCAGCGTGACGGCGACACTCGTCGCCACGACATAGCCGAAGCCGCGCCGCCCGAGCGCCCGGCCGAGCGCCTTCAAGCCCCGGTTGAGCGACGTGACGACCCGCAGCAGACGCAGGCCGCGCACCGCCCGCGCCGCACGCAGCACGCGCACCACGCGGACGATGCGGAAGACGCGCAGCGCCGGAACCACGAGCGCGATTGCCGTCAACCAGTTGCTTTTCAGGTAGTCGGTCTTGTCAGGCGCGAGCGTGAGCTTCAGCAGGAAGTCGAGGATAAAGACGACCCAGATGACGAGGCCGACGGTTTCAAGCAGCGGCGTCAGGCGGACCGTCATCTCGACGACGAGCAGCGCGAGCCACGCGAGGCCGAGCACCAGCATCGGCGTCTCCAGCCACCCTTCAAGTCTTGCCAATAGCTCGCGGCGCTCCTGCGCCAGCGTTTGCCTCTCTGCCTCGTCAAATTTTCCCATGAAGCCCCCTTTGGTGCGACGGCCGCGCGCTCGTCCAGCTCAAGCCGGCAGGAGATCGCAGAAGTAATGGCCGTCGGCCTCTGTCATTCCGCCGGGGCGAAACCTGATCTCTCCGCCGCCGAGCAGCGGCCCGCCGTAAACGAACGTGTGAAACTCGCCGCGCTCGCCGCACGGATCGACGTGGGCCGGCAACGCGGCGATGAACTCGGCGTCAACCTCTCGGCCCGCGAACGAGCGCCCGAGCACGTCGGCGCTCACGGAGGTGACGACGGCCTTGGACCCGCCGGCGACGAAATCGTGGAGGAGAATTGTGGTGTCCTGTTCCCACAGGGGAAACAATCCCGTCATGCCCGCGCGCCCGAGCAGTCCCTCACGGTAAGCTCGCACGTCGGCAAGAAAGAGATCGCCGAACGCGACCGCCTCGACGCCGGCCCCCCTGAAATCGGCGAGCGCCTCAAGCAGCCGTGCCTCGTAGACGACGTTAGCCGCGCCCTTCGGAATCGACACTCGGCGCAGCGGCAACCCGAGCAGCGCCGCCTGCCGCTCGATCAACTCGCCACGCACGTGCTGAATCTGCGCGCGTTCGTCGGGGCCTTCGATCAGCGTCGTCAGCAGCGCAATGACTTCATGCCCGACCGAACGCGCCAACTCGGCGAGCGCCATCGCGCTATCTTTACCGCCGCTCCACGACATCAGAAGCTTTTTCATGAGTCTGGACGTTCACCGCGGAGGCGCGGAGGGGGCACAGAGATTCGCCGAGAAGTTGATCTCAAATCTGAAATCTCAAATGGTTGCAAATACTCTGCGTTGACTCTGCGCTATCTCCGCGCCTCCGCGGTAAACTTCGCCCTCTAATTCGCTCAACGCCCGTCAGGGCACGATCGCCACCGCGCGCAGCGGGCTGCCGCTCCCGCCGCGGATCTTCATCGGCAGCGCGATGACGTTGAAGCCCGTGGGCGGCAACTGGTCCAGATTGGCGAGATTTTCGAAGGCCGGCACGTTCTTGTCGAACAGCGCGCGGTGACTCTCGAACAGTTTCGACTGTCCATAGTCGATGCTCGGCGTGTCAAGGCCGACGGCCTTGATCGAGCGCTCGGTGACGAGCCAGCGCGCGGCATTGGGGTGAAGGCCGGGGAAGTGAAGTCGGGGGACGGCCTGTGCCCCGCGCTCGCTGGTCCCCATATACTTCTCGCGGTCGGGCCAGAAGCGGCCGTAGCCGGTCCGCAGCAGCACGATCGCGCCGCGCGGAATGCGCCCGTGCGCTCGCTCCCAGCGGGTGAAATCAGCGACGCCGATCTGGTAGTCGCGTTCGGCCGCGCACTGGCGCGTCACGTCCACCGTGATGGCTGCTCCCATCAACTGCGCGAGCGGAATCTGGTCCACTGTCTGTCGCCCCCGCGCGAAGTGGACCGGCGCGTCGAGGTGCGTGCCGCCGTGCTCGGCGGTGGAGAAGCGGTTGGCGGCGTAGAAGTAGCCCTGCTCGGTCTCGCCCTCAAAATCCTTCTCCAGCTTGAAGCCTTCGGCGGTAGGCCAGTAGATCGTGTCCGCGTCGTAAGGGTGCGAGAGGTCAACGACGGTTCCCGAAGGGAAGGAGGGTTGCGCGCTTCGCGCCCGCCGCTTCGATTCAGCGCGCGGTTGCGCCGGCGCGAGAGCGTGCAGGCAGAGCAGTAACGCGGCCGAGATGGCGAGCGGCCAGAGTTTCTTCATCAGAGGAGTTCTCCTTCAAACAATAAGTCGCGACAGAACGAGCGGCGGCAGAACGAGCGGCGACAGAATAAACCACGAAGGACACGAAGAACACGAAGAAAAATACAACGGTCATGTCCTCTGCTTTCCTTCGTGCTCTTCGTGTTCTTCGTGGCTAAGCTTTACCGCGCCGTCAAACGCAATTCGTCCGTCGCCGCCTGCCGGCCTTCGCGGCGCAGGGCGAAGTAGGCGAGCAGCGAGCCGGCCGCGATGCCGACGAAGTCCCACTGGAGATCGTTCGGGGCGTCGTGCGTGCCCCAGATGCGCTGACCGCCGAAGTAACGTTCGTCCCACATCTCGATTACTTCGTAGAAAGCAGAGAGCGAGAAGATCGTCGTCACCGCGAAGAACGAGACGAGGCCGACGGGAAGCCGCTGGCCGAAACGTGTTAGCCCCTCGCGCAACAGCCAGACGATGAGCGGCGTCGTGAGCACCTGAATCGACATGTGCGCGAATTCGTCGTACATCAGGGGGCCGAACCGCCGGCCGTAGAGTTGAAAGTAGTTGCCGAGGGCGTCCACCTCGACGCCGAAGAAGACCAGCGCGAGCAGCGTCAAGGGCATTTCGAGGCCGTAACGCGCCCGCGCGAACAGGTACACCGCGGAGA
>JBOGOY010000649.1:0-3398 GCA_050748185.1 Pyrinomonadaceae bacterium | reverse complement strand
CGCGCTCGCCTCCGACCGGCGCATGAAGGAGATGGCCGAGCAGAGTCCGGCCATGCAGAAGACCGTCAACGTGGACGTGTGGTTCGACCGCATCGCGTTCCAGCCCGCGCAGGCCACCTTCGGCATCGCGTCGGGCGGGACGACGGGCCGCGGCCTCGGCCTCGGCTTCGCCGAAGTCATCCCCGTCGCCGTCTCCGACTACATCTACGCGGCGGTGGGCGAGGAGCTGGGGCTGGTCGGGGGCGCGATCATCATGCTCGCGCTGAACGTCTTCGTCAGCGCGGGCGTGCGCACGGCCATCGACGCGCGCGACATGTTCACGAAACTCTGCGCCGCCGGCCTGACCGCCTTCATCGGCTTCCAGGCGCTGGTTAACATCGGCGGCATCACGCGCGCCCTGCCGATGACCGGCATCACGCTGCCCTTCGTCAGCCACGGGGGGTTCAGTCTCATCACGAGCTTCGCCATGCTCGGAATGCTGATGGCCTTCTCTCACCGCAACGCGCGCGACCTCCAGCGCGCCGCCACGGCGGTCCCGGCCGCGGCTCCTGCCGCCGCGCCACCGAAAGGCATGTGGGAAGATAGCGATTACCAAGTTCCGGAGGCAGTCGAATGAATGATAAGAAGCCAACGGCTGCGAAGGTCGCCCTCGAAGTCGCGGCCATCTCGGATCGCGGCCTGAGCGAGCGCCGCCCGGTCAACGAAGACTCGTTCCTGTCCGACGCCGAGCGGCGCATCTTTGCCGTCGCCGACGGCGTGGGCGGCGCGGAGGCCGGCGAGGTCGCCTCGCAGACGGCGATCGAAGTCCTCGACGATGCGTTTCGCCACCACCGCGACGGCGACGACGTGGAGGATTTAATGGAGATCGCCTTTCAGCGGGCGAACAGCACGATCTTCCAACTCTCGCGCGAGAAAGAACGGTTCTCGATGATGGCGACGACCATCGTCGCGCTCCACCTCGACGGCCGGCGCGCCACCGTCGGACACGTCGGTGATTCGCGCCTCTACCGCCTGACGCCCGCGGGCCAGTTGCTCCGCGAGACCTCCGATCACTCGATGGTCGAAGAAGAGGTGCGCGCCGGGCGGATGACGCCCGAACAGGCCGCGACTCACCCGAGCCGCAACGTCATCAGCCGCGCCCTCGGGGCCGAACCGACGGTTGAGGCCGACCTGAAGACCGTCGAGGTCGAGGACGGCACGGTCTTTCTACTCTGCTCCGACGGCATCACGCGCCACCTCCCCGACGCCGAACTCGGCGCGCTGCTTTACGGCGGCCGGTCGCTCGAAGCCGCCTGCGAAGAGATGAAGCGGCTGTGTTACGAACGCGGGGCGGAAGACAATTTAACGGCGGTCACAGTCTGCGTCGGCCCCCGGCCCGCAGCCGTCAGTCCAATGCCCGCCATCGCGGGCGAAGACTTGGAGCGCACCCTCATCACGGGGCGACCGGGAGCGGCCGTCGCCGGCTCTTCAGCCGTCGCTAACTCAGGAGCGACGAGCGCCGCAGCAGCAGACATCCTCCGCCGACCGTTCGCCGAGGCAGGCATGAACACCCCACAACCCTCTCGCATCGAAGTCAACACCGACCCCGCCCCGCAACAACAGCAGCCCATCCGGCCCGCGGTCTCACAGGGGACCAATTACGCGCCTGCTTCGGCAGCGCAGAGCCGCGGGGGCGGCGGCGGCGGGGCCGTCGTGCGCGCACTCGGCGTGTTGCTGTTCGTGCTCGCGGCGGCGGCCGTGGCTTTTTACGCCGGCACGCGTTTTCCCCAAGTCGGCGACCGCCTCGGCCTACTCCCCTCTCTGTCGCCGACGCCGGAGACCGCGGCGACGCCCGCAACGCTGGACGCGGCTGCCGCCCCCAAGTTCGAGCAGGTGAGGCGCGAAATCGATCTGGCCCCGCAGGTGATGCTGGCGCAATTGGCGGGCGAGCAGGGCGGCCAACCTTTGACTTCAAACGATCCGGAGTTCCTCTATCTGTACGGCCGCGCGCTGTTGCTCTCGGGGCGCAATCAAGAGGCTTTGCAGGCGTTCGAGATGGCGGGGCAGAAGATGCGCGAGCGGCCGGCGACGCCGGGCCGCGATCCCCTCGACGTGGAAAATCGGATTGCAACTGCGGCGGCGACTCTGAAATCTAACAACCCGCAGGCGGTCAGCGCGGCCGCCGCCCGACTTGACGAAGTGATGGTCAGATCGAACGGCACGCCCGGCGCGGCGGCCCAACCGCAACCTTAAGGATTTAACTTCAACAGATGAAGCCACAGAGATCACAGAGATCACAAAGGAGACAGCGCAGGGTCACAGCACGTGATCGTTTGCCCTCTGTGATCTCTGTGGCTCAGTTGTTTTGTTTTCAATCCTAACCGACTGGTTCTGTAGTTGTGTCCCCCGACATTTTTCGGATGAGCGAACTCAAACTTCAGCAGTGCAGGCTCGACGGGCGCTACGACATTCTCGAGTGCCTCGGGCGCGGCAGCTACGCCGAGGTCTATCTCGCGCGTGATCTGGCGGCCGCGGGCGGGTCGCCGCACAACGTCGTGATCAAGGCTTTGAACGTCCACCTGCAAGGATCGGTCGATCACGAGTTGGAGCAAACGCTCATCGCCAACTTTCGCAACGAGGCGGTCGCGCTCGACCGCGTGCGCCACCCGCACGTCATCAACCGGCTCGGTCACGGCACCGCCATCGATCTCAACAGCCAGACGTTTCATTACCTCGTGCTTGAATACCTGCCCGGCGGTGACATGGCGACGTTCTGCCGCCGCGCCCCGCTCACGCTCGAACGCGCACTTTTCTACGCCGAACAGCTTTGCGACGGGCTCGCCTTCGCCCACTCGAAAGAGGTCATCCACCGGGACATTAAGCCGCAAAACCTGCTGCTCACCGCCGACCGCCAGATCGTCAAGATCGCGGATTTCGGCGTCGCCAAGATCGAGAGCGTCGAGGGCGCGATCACCAAAGTGGGCACAGAGGTTTACGCCGCCCCGGAGCACCACCCACTGATGCTGACCGGAATGCTCAACACCGGATCGCTGACGCAGCCCGTCAGGCAATTGACGCCGGCGGCCGACATTTACTCACTGGCGAAGACGGTTTACATGATTTTGTCGGGCGAAGCCCCGCGCCGTTTCTCGCTCAAGCCGATCTCTGAGTTGCCGGAGGAACTTTCCGGCCAACCGTGGGCCGCCTTCGTCCTCGCCGTGCTGCACAAGGCCACGGAGACCAACCCGGCGAAGCGGCACCAGTCGGTCGGCGAGTTCTGGGGCGAGTTGCGCGACGCGGCGATGCCCAAGACGCAACTGCTGTCGCAGCCGGGAGGCGCGGGCTCAAGGCCGCTGCCGCCACTCAAACAGCAGGCGGATTCCGCGACGCTGCCGCCGAAACCTTCTCCGCCGGTATTC
>JBOGOY010000648.1:0-3412 GCA_050748185.1 Pyrinomonadaceae bacterium | reverse complement strand
CGTCTACATCGTGATGGAACTGCTCGAAGGGCGAAACTTCCGCGACGTGCTGACGCAGGAAGCGCCGCTCGCCCCGGCGCGCGCCGTCGCGTTGATGCTTCAGATCGCCTCGGCGGTCGAGGCGGCGCACGAGGCGGGCGTCATCCACCGCGATCTCAAACCCGGCAATATCTTTCTCGTCGAGGGCCGCAACGCGCCGCCGCTCGTCAAGGTGCTGGACTTCGGCATCGCCAAACTCGCGGCCGAGGTGTCAGATGAACAAGAGACGCACGCATTGACGCAGACCGGCGTGATGATCGGGACGCCGCGCTACATGTCGCCGGAGCAGTGTGAAGGCGCGCGGCTCACGACCTCGGCGGACGTGTACAGCCTCGGCGTGATTTTCTACGAGATGTTGACGGGCGTGACGCCGTTCAGCGGCACGACGCCGCTCTCGGTCGCGATGCAGCACCAGTCGAAGGCGCCGCCTCCACCGCGCGAGTGGGTGCCGGGCCTGCCGCGTGAACTCGAATTGCTGACGCTGCACACGCTGGAGAAGAAGCCCGAAGCTCGCCCCTCGGACGCGGGCGAGTTCCGCCGCGAGTTGACCGCCGCGGCGGAGGCGATCGGGCTGACGCCGCACGGCGCGCTGTCCGGCGCGTTATCGACCGGCGGGTGGCCGCTCGTCAGTGGCGTGCGCGTTGAGACCTCGCTGTCTGCTAAAAACGACAACGTCTTCAGCGTCGAGCCGCTGCCGGAGGAGCCGCTTGTTGCTCCTCGTGTTCCGGCGCTCCGCGAAACGACGCAACTGCTGGACTCTTTCGCAAAACTGGTCCCCTCGTCCGACAACGGCGCGCAGGCAACCGACGACCCGGCGGTTGAAGTCGCCAAGTCGTGGCCCGGCGCGGCGATGACGGTGGTCGCGGTCGGGGAAACTATCTCTGAGGCGGCGGGGCGCGGCGGTATCACACGTCTGCGCGTCAATATCGACGATAAGCCCTCGCTGCTGGCCTCGCATCTGCTGCGTCCGCCGGTGTTAGTGGCCGCTTCCCTTGTGGCATTGATGTGTTTGATCGGAGCCGCAACTTTTTCGACAAAGCGCCCGCGGGCAGAAACCGTGCCGGCGATGCAGGGTAGTAGCGCCGAGGCGCAGCCGGCGCCGCCGACTGCCGAGACGACGCCGACGCCGCCCGCCCCCGAAGTATCGCCGACCCCGGCAGCCGCCGCCGCGAAAGAGACGAAGAAAGAATCCGCCAACCGCCAGCGCGGTCAACGCGCCGCGCGCGGCAACCAGCAGCCCCCGAAGAAGAAAGACAATATCTTCGTCCGCGGTGCGAAAAAGATTTTCCGAAATCCTTTTTAAGTGGAACTGAAATATTGCCGGTGAAGGCGACACTGGTGAAAGCGAGAACCTCTACATTTCACGGGCAGGCTTAGCCACAGGGGTCACAGAGAACACAGAGTTAAGGAAAGCAAGGGACTCGTCTTTTAACTCTCTGTGTTCTTCCGTGACCTCTGTGGTAATAACATCTGAGGGCGTATGAGCCTTTGGATGAAGGTGAGGGCCGTCCGTAGACTGCAAAAAAATGAGCACAGATAACCACATGAAATCTTTCAACGTCGGCGACGTGACTTTCGGCGACGGCCGCCTCGCCATCATCGCCGGGCCGTGCGTCATCGAATCGCGTGAGCACGCTTTGATGATGGCCCGCGAGTGCGCGCGGCGAGCCCGCAACGCCGGGCTGGGTTACGTCTTTAAGTCTTCGTTCGACAAGGCGAACCGCTCGTCGCACGAAAGTTTCCGCGGGCACGGGATGCGGGCCGGCCTCGAAGTGCTGCGCGAGGTAAGGGCTGAACTGGGTGTGCCGGTGTTGACGGACGTGCATGACGTGTCGCAGGTCGAGGCCGTGGCCGAGGTCGTGGACGTGCTGCAAATCCCCGCGTTCCTGTGTCGTCAGACCGATCTCATCGAGGCGGCGGCGCGCACGGGGCGCGTCGTCAACGTCAAAAAGGGGCAGTTTCTCGCCCCCGCGGACGCCCGCAATATCGTGTCGAAGACGCGCGCCGCCGGCTGCGAGAAACTGCTGTTGACCGAGCGCGGCGTCTCTTTCGGTTATCACAACTTGGTGGTGGACATGCGGTCGTTTCCCATCATGCGCCAGTTTGGCGCGCCGGTGGTGTTCGACGTGACACACTCGCTGCAACTGCCGGGGGGACTAGGCCATGCAACGGGCGGTCAGTCGGAGTACATCGAACCGCTCGCGCGCGCGGGCGTCGCCTGCGGCGTGGACGCCGTCTTCATGGAAGTGCACGACTGCCCGGAGCGAGCGCTCTCCGACGGGCCGAACGCGCTACCGCTCGAACGGATGGAGCCGCTGCTCCACACGCTGCGCGAGTTGCACGAACTGATTCAAGGCGCGAGCCGAGTCGGGCGCTAATCTCCCCCTTGACTGCCTGAGTATTTGTCAATCGCGTCGAAGGCCGCTTCGCGAAGCCACACGAAATTACCCGAAGCAATAATTCGTGTGATTTCGTGGCTCGGCTCTTCGGCCTGCATTCATCAAGCACTATCGCCACTTATGAACAAACTTCTCAACGCCAAACTGCTTCTGCTCTCTCTCTGTTTGATCATCTCGGATGAGGCCCGCGCACAGGAAGGGCCGGTCGTGTGGCAGGTCACGCGCTTCGAGATCACGGCGAACCTGCCGGCCTCCGCGGCGGCCGAGCGGGCGCTCGCGGCGAAGGCCGTGCTCTCAGTGCGTAACGCGGGGCAGGGGGTGGGGCGGCAGTTGACCGCGCGCATTAACCCCGCCGCGGAGGTCAGCGAGATCACCGTCGGCGAACAGCCGGCACGGCATCTGACGCGACTCGACGATCGCACTAAGTTGAAGATGCTGACCGTCACGCTGCCCGCCGCAGTGCCGCCGGGCGGGACGTTGACGCTCGCCTTCGAGTACAAGCTGCCCGTCACTGAGAACACAGGGCTGGCCTCCCTTTCGCCCGAGGGCGCGCAGTTTCTCCCGCTCGCTTCGTGGTACCCGACGCCGAATTCGCCTTACACGTTGCGCGGCGCGGACACCGCTCCCATCATGCTCAAGGTGAACGCGCCGAGCGGTGAGACGGTCGTCTCTTCGGGGCAGGCGGGCGCGGCAAGCGGCGGTTTCGAGCAGAAGCTTTACGCGCAGCCGTTCTTCGTAACGGGCAAGTGGGAAATGGTCGAAGGGGCGGACGACAGCGCGCGCGGGATCAGCGCGTGGCTGCTTGCGGGGGCGACCGCGGAAGAGAAAAAGCGCGCCGAGGATTTAGTCGCACTGGCCGGCGCGGCCCGACAGTTTTTCGCCACGCTGCTTGGTCCCGCGCCCGACACGCCCGTCCGCCTCGTCGCCGTCAGGCGCGGCGCGGGCTTTGACGGGGGCGGGACCGTGCTGTTGGA
>JBOGOY010000647.1:0-3416 GCA_050748185.1 Pyrinomonadaceae bacterium | reverse complement strand
CCTCGTGGTCGCGGGTTCGTCGCCGCCCACCTGCGAGGCTCCCGCTCGCGGTTCTGACACGTCGCCGCCTCAAAGAACCTAAAGCTCACGCGCGCGAGTTCAATTCATTGTCAAGACCCTCACCTGCGTGGCCGCGTCGCCGCCGCGGTAGATGCGCTGCGTCGCCTTCTGAAAATCTGCCTCCGTCGCCGTATTGATGTTCTCGACAAACTTCTGCGGGTTGCGATCCACGAGCGGGAACCAAGTGCTCTGCACCTGAACCATGATGCGGTGGCCCTTCTTGAAGGTGTGGTAGGCGTCGGGCATCGTAAACTCGATCTTCGTCACCTTGCCGGGCGTCATCGGCTCTGGTCGCGAGAAGTTGTTGCGGAAGCGTGCGCGCATCGGCTCGCCACGGACGAGCGTCTGGTAGCCGCCCATGCTGACACCGGCCGGGTTCGGCTCGTTGTCGGGCGCGTCGTCAGGGTACACGTCGATCAGTTTGACGACGAAGTCTGAGTCGGTGCCGGTGGTCGAGACGAAGAGGCTCGGCGTGATGGGGCCGGCGATCGTCACGTCGCGGTCGAGCACGTCCGACTGGTACACCAACACATCGGGCCGCCGCGCGGCGTGGCGTTGATCGTCCACCATGTATTCGCGCGTCATCCCGATCGCAATCTTGTCGGTGAACGGCACGGGCCGCGCCGGATCGCTCACATACTCGTCAAAGTGCTGGCCTCTCGCGTCGGGCGGCGTGAAGGAAAGTTTGCCGTTCGGGTGGAAATAGAGCGACGCGGGCCGCGCCCCCTTCGGCGGCCACTCGGCGTGGCGTTCCCAAGCGTTCGCGCCGGTGCGGAAGGTGTAAGCCTCGGGCAGCGCGAGCGTCCCCTTATCCTTCAGGTGAAAGTTGAAGAACGGCAACTCGATCTGCTCACGGTAAAAGACGCTGGTCTTCGAGCCGAAGCGGACATCACCCAAACCCTCGCCGTCGCCGCGCGCCCAGCCGCCGTGGAACCACGGCCCCATCACCAGCACGTTGTAAATGCCGGGGTTCTTGCGCTCGATCGAGTCGTAAGTTTTCAGCGCGCCGTAGAGGTCTTCGGCGTCGAACCAACCGCCGACGGTCAACACCGCCGCGCGGATGTTTTTCAGGTGCGGCAGGAGGTTACGCGCCTGCCAGAACTCGTCGTAGTTCGGGTGGGCCATCATCTCGTTCCAGAAAGCGACATCGCCTTTGAAATACTTCTCGTCGGCGTTCCTGAGCGGTCCTAACTCCAGAAAGAACTTGTAGCCGTCGGGCGTGCCGTGCTCGAAGCGCGGCGGCCTGACGGTGGTCGGTTGCGGGCGTGGACGGCCGAAAGACGCGAGGAAGTTAAAGCCGTGCGGCAGGAAGAGCGTGCCGTTGTGGTGAAAGTCGTCGCCGATGAACCAGTCGGCGATCGGGGCCTGCGGCGACGCGGCCTTGATGGCCGGGTGCGAATCGATGATGCCGGCCGAGACGTAGAAGCCGGGGTACGAGATGCCCCACATCCCGACGCGCCCATTGTGGTTCGGCACGTTCTTCAACAGCCACTCGACGGTGTCGTAAGTGTCCGTGCTCTCGTCAATCTCTCTTGGTCCCTTCGCGCTTTTGTGCGGGCGGACGTTGACGTAGTCGCCCTCGGACATCCAACGCCCGCGCACGTCCTGATAGACGAAGATGTAGCCCTCGCGCGCGAAAGCGGGTGACGGGCCGAGCGACGACTTGTACTCTTCGGGGCCGTAGGGCGCGACCGTGTACGGCGTCCGGTTGAGCATGACGGGGTACTTCTGCGATGCGTCCTTCGGCAGGTAAATTGACGTGAACAGCTTCACGCCGTCGCGCATCGGAATCTGCCGCTCCAGCTTCGTGTAGTTCGCCTTCACGTCGAAGGCTTCCTGTGCGCTTAGCCAGCCGTGAGCGCCAAGCAGGAAGGCGAGCAAGCAGAGAGCGCGTGTTAGTCGAACGTGGCGTAATGTCATGGGGGTTCAGCACCTCCTAAGAATGCTCACGGGGCGCGCGGCGTCAGGCGTTTGATGAGCGGGGTGAGCGCCGCGAGCAGGACGGCGGCGACGATCGTGACCACCGCGACGCTGCCGAACAAGCGTACCAGCGCGCCCTCGGCGTTCTCGTCGAACAAGCCCGCGACACGCCCCGCGGCGAAGTTGCCGATGGAAAGCGACAGGAACCACACGCCCATCATCAGCCCCACAATGCGGGCGGGGGCCAGTTTGGAGAAAGTGCTCAGTCCGACCGGGCTGAGGCACAACTCGCCGATCGTGTGGAAGAGAAAAACGAGGATCAGCCAGATAGGGCTGACCCGTCCCGCGCCCGTCAGCGACGAGGCGTAGGCGACCACGAGGAACCCGAGGCCCGCAAACAGCAGCCCATAGGCGAACTTAGCGACGCTCGAAGGCTGGCCGCTCCCCAGACGCAGCCACAGCCACGAGAAGACCGGGGCAAGGGCGATAATGAAGATCGAGTTGACCGACTGGAACCAACTCGACGGGAATTCCCACCCGAAGATGCTGTTGCGCGTCAGCCGATCTGCGAACAGGCTGAGGCTAGAGCCCGCCTGCTCAAAGGCCATCCAAAACAAACTCGCAAAGACGAAAAGGATGCCGAGCACCGCCAGCCGCTTCTTGTCGGCGGTGGTGAACGCGGGCCGGCTTGGTTGGGCGTCCGGCATCGGTTTGTCGGTCGTCAGCGCCACCTCGTCGGGCCTCACGTTCGGTTCGCGCTTCGCGGGCCGGTCGCCGATGCCCTTCAGCCGATCGCCGCTGAACACATACTGCACCAGACCGAGGACCATCCCGACGCCTGCCGCCGCGAAGCCGTAGTGCCAGTTGACGCGCTGGCCGAGGTAGCCGCAGATCAACGGCGCGATGAACGCGCCGAGATTAATGCCCATGTAAAAGATCGAATAACCGGCGTCGCGCCGCGCGTCGTCTCCGGCATACAAGTCCCCGACCATCACGCTGACGTTTGGCTTCAGCAACCCGGTCCCGGCCGCGATCAGGCACAACCCTCCGTAAAACGTGAAGAGTGAGGGAAAGGCCATCGAGAAGTGGCCGCAGGCAATGATGATCCCGCCGATCAGCACCGCCAGTCGCGACCCGAATATTTTGTCGGCGAGGAAACCGCCCAACAGCGACGTGAGGTAAACGGAAGAGGTGTAGATGCCGTAGATTGACGTGGCCTTCGGAGTGTCGAAGCCGAGGCCGCCCGCCGCGAGGGGGGCGGTCATGTAGAGCACGAGCAGGGCACGCATCCCGTAATAACTGAAACGCTCCCACATCTCCGTGAAGAAGAGCGTCGAGAGGCCGCGCGGGTGGCCCGTGCGGCCGCTGGCATCTGACGCTGCGGCGGCGCTGGGCACGGCCACGTCCGAAACCGTTTTCATTGTTCGGTGTCTCCC
>JBOGOY010000646.1:0-3422 GCA_050748185.1 Pyrinomonadaceae bacterium | reverse complement strand
GGATGATGGTTGATGTCTCGCACGTCTCCGACCAGACCTTCTGGGACATCGTCGAAACGTCTTCCAAGCCGATCATCGCCTCACACTCCGGCGTCCGCGCGCTGGTCAATGCGCCGCGCAACCTGACGGACGATCAGATTCGCGCCATCGCGCGCACCGGCGGCGTCGTCTCGGTCATCTTCTACCCGGCCTTCATCGAACCCGGTTGGAAAGACGCGCAACGAAAGGTGGACGCGGACATTTCCGAGATGGTCGAAGCGGCTTCGCGCAACACTGTCGGCACGGGCTCGCAAAAACGTCTGGCGCGCGACCGCGTCCGCGAGCGCGAGTATCTGAAGCGGCTGCCTCCCGTCTCCGTCGCCCGCGTCGCCGATCACATCGATTACGTCGTCAAACTCGTCGGCGTCGGACACGTCGCGCTCGGCTCGGACTTCGACGGCATCCAATCCGTCCCGCGCGAACTCTCCTCCTCGGCCGACTTCCCGAACCTGACCAAAGAACTGCTCAGACGCGGTTACACGGCCGCGGACGTGACGAAGATGCTCGGCGAAAACATCCTTCGCGTGATGGAAGAAATAGAAAAGAATTGATTCATAGATCGATTAGTTCATTGATTCGGTTCAAGAAAAAGCTGACGTTTCAAGCCGCCGAGTTGAAAAATCGCACGCCACAGTTTGCGCTTCGGACGCCTCCGCGAAAGACGTTCGCCGATTCGTCGGGGGCGTGTTAACCTGAACCAATCTCTTTCACGGTCAAAGGAGTCTGGTGTTGGACGCGAAACTAAAGCCGAGCGCGGAAGTGTTGGTCGTGCGCGTGGCGGAGGGCGAAAAGGATGACGTGTCACATCGTCTGGCGCGGCTCGGCGCGGTTGAAGATTTGAAGGGCGGGCTGCTGTTGCTGCGGGCGCACGTCGCACCCAAAAGTCCGAGAGAAAATTGGCGGCGCGCGCGCAAACTGATGGGCGCGGATGCGTTCGTGCAACCCGCGCTGGTTGGCGAGAGCGGAGATGGTCAGTATCCCACGGGCGAGATCGCCATCCGCTTCCACGAAACCCAGACCGACGCCTACCTGAAGAAATTCGCCAAAGCGCACGGGCTGCGGTTGTTGAAGCGCAACGATTACGTGCCGCAGCAGGCCGCCTACCAACTCGACGACGCCGGCTCGCAGTATCTCCCGGACCTCGTGAGCATGCTGGAGCAGGATGAAAAAGTGAAGTCCGTCTGGCCTGACACGCTCGCGCATTTCAAACGCGCCTAACGCCCCGGCCTGCCCCTCCGATTCCCAATCTGTTGCCGGACGACGAGACGAAAACAAATTGACCGGCGAGAGTTGGGCGCTTGAAATATACCCCACCCTCTCGCCGGTCAATCTTTCGCGGTTCCCCTCGGTCCCTCGGAGCCACCACGGCGTTGACTACCGCCCCTTTGCGCCGCGCTTCGACGCGGCCTTTTTCGCGCCGCTCTTCCGAGCCGCTTTCTTCGCGCCGCTTGCGGCCGCTATCCCTCTCTTCTTGGCCACGCCTCGTCGCGCCGGTCGCGCCGTTTTGGCTTCCGCGCGCGCCGCCGCCTTCGCGGCTCTGGCGAGACCGCGCGCTTCCTGCACTGCCTTGCCGGCGTTGATGCGCCCGAAGCCGAACACGTCGCTGTGGCCGTCGGCGTCGTAGCCGCCGCCAATCTTGTCCGCCGTGCGCGCGAGAATGTCGCGCACGTCCGCGTGTGTGAGATCAGGATTGACCGAGAGCATCAGCGCGGCGACGCCGGCAGCCAGAGGCGTGGCCGAAGACGTGCCGCCGAAATCGTTCGTGTGCAGGCCGTCGGTCCCGCCGTCGGCCGCGACTCCGACGTTGAAGCCGCGGTTAGAGAGCGCCACATCGGTCGTGAAGATGCCGCGTGTCCCGCCGCTCGACGGCGCGACGAATGCCAGTTGCGGGCCGACGTTCGAGTAACTGGCGATGCGCGCTCGATCCGTGCAGGCTCCGACGGCGATGGCGTTGCGGTCGCGCGCGGGGAACCCGACCGGACGCTTGGCACTCGCCGTGGAATCGTTGCCCGCCGCGCAGAAGATCGCCACGCCCTTCCCTTGTCGCCCGATGTTAATGGCGTCGGCGAGCGCGGCCTGTATGTTCGGATGACCGCCGCCTGACCAAGAGCAGGAGAGAATGTCGGCGTGCAACGCCGCGTGGCGAATGGCGTCGGCCACGCGCGCGGTCGAGGCGAGGTCGTCGGCGTGAAAGACCTTGATCGGCAGGACGCGGCAGCGCGGGGCCGCCCCGACCGAGCCGCCGCTGCGCCCCCCGGCGGCGATGACGCCCGCGCAGGGCGTGCCGTGGATGTCGTTGCCGGACATGATGTGGAAAGGATCGCGGAAAAGCTTAGGGCGCGGGTTGAAGTGGCCGGGGTCTGTGTCCGCGAGGAAGAAGTCGCGCCCGTTCTTGTCGGGCGAAGAGGCGTCCGGGTTCTTCCAGATGCGCGAACGCATGTTCGGGTGCTCGATGTCCACGCCGTCGTCGAGCACGGCGACGACGATGGCGCGCTTGCCGCGCGTCAGTTTCCATGCGGCGAGGATGTCAACGCCTTCGGCGTTTTTGGGGCCGTTGCCGGGCAGGCGTAAATGCCATTCCTCGGCTCGCAGGTTGGGCGGCGCTTGGCGTTGGAACTGCGAGACGAAGTTCGGCGCCGCGAACGCGACCTCATCCATCTCGGCCCAATCGTTCGCCACTTCGAGTAGCTGCTCGCCTGACTGCTTGCGGCTGGGGTCGTGGACGATGAACTGGTTGGGGATGAAGCGGTTCGCTTCGCGCACCTTGAAGCCGTGCTTTCCGAGGATCGCGTCCTGCTTCGTCTTCGCCGTCCCGTGCGCGAAACGGATCACTACTTCGTGATAGGCGACGTGGAGAAAGCCCGTCTCCGATTCGCGGAAAGCGACGGGCGGCGGCCCCTTCGGCAGTTGGGGCGCGGCGGTTTTGCCTGCGATCTGTCCGATCTCGAAAAACGTCCGGCTCGCGCGGGCGATCAGACCGGAGGCGTTGAACGGGTCGGCTTCATGGTGAGTGGCCGCGCGCACGACGACCGCGCGCGACACGAGGTCAGTCGTCACTTCGGTCTCTATGCGTGCGAGTTGGATGCGCTGCTTCTCGGCGTTAAGCATGTACATGGGTCGATCTCCTGCCAGAGGTGTGAGAAAGGGCGCGACGTGAGCGGGCACGCCGCCGGCAAAGGCCCGAACGAGCGGCGCGATGAGCCTTTGAGGGTTGCCGGTTGGCGAAACACCGCGGAGAAATCCGAAGACGGGAAGCTTATGGCACACCTCCCGCCGTCTGTAAAGGCCGAGCACAAAATTACATGTGCGGGTGGCCGCGTTCGGGAAAACGCCACCCGCGGCAATTTCTGAACGATCGCGTTGATTAGGCATATCTTTAGAAA
>JBOGOY010000645.1:0-3423 GCA_050748185.1 Pyrinomonadaceae bacterium | reverse complement strand
CACCGGCGTCACCCCGCGCGCGCTGCGCGACGTGCCGGCCGCCCGCCTCTCGTACCGGCTGGAGCCGGACGTGTCGCCGGACGTGCTGCCCGAGTCGATCAGAAACGAGGCGGTGCGCGAGCCGCTGGCTTCCGTCAAGGCCGACTTCGAGAACCGGCGCAAGGAAGAGGCGCTCGTCGCCACGGTCGTCTCGCCTGACGGCCAGCGCGCCCTCGCCCTCTACGATCCGGGCGACATCTCCGAAGACGAGTTCAAACTCGATCTCTACAGCGCCGACGGCCGCTTCCTACGCAACGTCCTGCCCGCGAACCTCTCGGGCGTTTCGGCGCTCGCCGTCAACTGGTCCCCAGACGGGCAGTGGATCGCCTTCGTCGGCCGCCGCCCCTCGCTCGCCGTACAGCCGTCGCCTACGCCGCAAATCGATCTGCCGCCTGACGCCTCAACCGCGCCGGTGACGACGCCGGGCGCTGCGGCCGGAAGCGCACCCGCCGCGACCATCGCGCCGATCATCGCGCCGGTCGCTTCCTACGCGACCGAGCAGATTTACGTCTGTGATCGCGACGGCTATAACCTGCGCCCGCTGACCGCGCGCGACGGGCTGGTTTACTTTCATACCGCGTGGTCGCCGGACGGCACCGCGCTCGCCGCGCTCGCCTGCAAGGAGGCGGAACTGACCGCGCGGCTTAACGAGAACCGGCCGCTCGCCGGCCGCCCCCGGATCATCGAGCGCGACGGAAGCGGTGAGCGGCTGCTCGACGATCGGCTGATGGACGCCTTCCCCGTCTGGTCCCCCGACGCGGCTAAAGTGGCGACCGCCGAGGGGTCCAACGTTTACATCTACGATGCGGACGGCGGCCCGCCCACGGCCGCGCGACTGCCTTTGCGCGAATTGCTGCTCGACGCCTCCGCGAAGTACGACGCCGCGCAGGCTTCCCGGCGCGGCAGCGGAGGCGAGACGCCCCTCTCCTTCAACCCGGCGATACGGCTTGAATGGGTCCAGCCCGAAGTTTTGCTTTTGCAGACCGGCTTCGTCCGCATCTACCAGAACAACGAAACCGTCAGCCGCTACCTGCGCTGGCACGTCCTCCACCTCAGCCCGCAGGCCGCGGTGCTGAATAGCCGTCAGTAGTCAGTAGTCACTCATCAGCTAACCGATCTTGTCTTGGGAAACTCACGACGAGGAACGCGAAAGCGCAAATGCTCCGACCATCCGGCTGACTACTGACTACTGACTACTAACTACTCCATCTATGAACTACAACACCGTCGCAGACATCTACGCTTCAATCGACGAGACGCGCGGCCGCTTCGTGGCGCGGGTCGAAACCCTGAGTGAGGCGGAGCAGAACTTCCGCCCCGCCGAAGGCCACTGGTCCGTGGCCGAGATCGTCGAGCATCTCTCTTTGATCGAAGGCGGTCTCACTCAATTGATGGGCATGATGCTCAACAAAATCGAGAGCGCAGCCGGCCCGCCGCCGGAAACCCGCCACGTGGAGATGGCCCCGTTCACCCTCGCCCACTTCATCGAGCAGGCGCGCGAAGAGAAGTACCAAGCCCCCGAGATTGCCCGCCCGCGCGGCGGCGTGGCCATCGCCGACTCGCTCGCGCGGATGAAAGATTCGCGCCAGCGACTCCACGCCCTACGCCCGCGCGTCGAAGCCCGAGACCTCTCCGCCGCGCTCTACCCGCACCCCGCCTTCGGCCCGCTCAACCTCTATCAGTGGCTCGCCTTCATCGGCATCCACGAAGCGCGGCACTTAGGGCAGATCGAGCGACTGTTGAAGACAAATGATGAATGATGAATGATGAATGATGAATGAAGACAAAATGCATCCGGCTTTCCATTCATCATTCAACGTTTGCCATTGCCGCCCGTCCGCGCGCGACTTTATAATCGCCGCCGCACTTCGCTTCTTTCATGCCCCTGTAGCTCAATGGTTAGAGCGACAGACTCATAATCTGTGGGTTGCAAGTTCGAGTCTTGCCGGGGGCACCTCATCTTTCACGCTAAAATCCAGTGAATTGATATGCGCCTCGTGTTGGCGAGGTGACAATGGGCTTCAACGGAGGACGCCGCTGTGAGTGAAGACCGCACAAAGTCATTGCCCGACGAATCGGGCGACAAACTCGAACAACTGCTCGGCTTGGCGCAAACCATAAGCACGCGGGTAAGCGACTTGGAGCAAAAAAAGTTGATGCGCGTCTCTACGACACCCGGCCTTTGGGCGAAACCTTCGAAGTAATCCGAGGCCGAGTTGCAAATCGGTCAAGAACAATTCCGCCAAGACATGAATCGCGGTTTTCACGTCATCGAACGTCAACACGGCGTCGCCTTCAGTGACATCGGCAAATTACGCGCGCAACAAAACGACTTGGAAGATCGGGTAGAGTCGCTCGAAGGCAAACGACCCTGATAAGTGCGGCGCGCATCACTGACGCGGCAGGCATTAAGGCTGTGCCGCCCCGCACCTCATCGCAGAGACAGCGCCGGAACCGCCGCCCGTCGATCATTCCGAAAATCATCCGCCGCGGTTCAACCTCGCGCTTCAAAACATCAGGCGCACAGCTGCTTCCGCACCCACTCAACCACGTCTGTATTGAAGTAAGAGCGGAGTAAATCATGCAAGAAATACAAAAGACCCGGCACTGGTTTTGGATACTCGTGATTGCCCTGCCCCTCTTGATCACTTATGCCCAAGAAAGGGTGGTTGGGCAGGAGAAACAATCACAGGTAAAACAATCACAGGAAAAGCAGATAGCGGCAGATATTGACGAGGAAGTAGAACGACTGTTGCAACAAACCGAGGAGTTAAGAAAAGTGGGCAAATATGATGCAGCCATTTCGCTCGCAGAGAGCGCTCTCTGACCGAGAAGGCTTGGGGGTCGGAACACCCCTTCATCGCCGTACTTCTCAGCTACCTCGCTTATCTCTACGACGATAAAGGCGAATACGCGCGGGCAGAGTCGATCCATCGACGTGTGTTGACTATTAACATGAAAGCGGTCGGGCCGGAGCATCCGGTCGTCGCTAGGACTCTCAGTAAATTAGCCCTTACGTTTGCCTTATTGCCTTAAGACAGGGAACCAAATGCAAGACAGACTGCCATGCGGTGTGTACGAACACTACAAGGGCAGGCGGTATCTAGTGCTCGGGGTGGCGCGCCACAGTGAGACGGGCGCAGACCTCGTGGTCTACGTGCCGCTCTACGAGCATAGCGGGCCGCCGCTGTGGGTGCGCCCGCTCGAAATGTTCACGGAAGAAGTGGACGACGGTGAGGACGGCCGGCGTCCGAGGTTTCGTTACGCCGAATGAGCAAAGGCCGCGGGGCGGCCTTTGCTCATTCGATCTCTTCCGCCTAACTCTTGAGAGCTTTACGCCCCGAGAGTCGAAGGCTGCTTCGGTGCGCCGCCTTCGGCCGGCTT
>JBOGOY010000644.1:0-3425 GCA_050748185.1 Pyrinomonadaceae bacterium | reverse complement strand
AGCGCGTGCTGCGCGACGCCTCACTTGTCAGCGCCTATCGCCAGCGGGCGCAGGCGCGCATCCGCGAGCATTACGATTGGGAACACGTCGTTAACCTCTACGAGAATCTCTTCGCACGCATGGCCGGACAGGAGCAGCCGCACGTCGCCGCGGCGCACACGCTGGCCGCGACCGCCGCAGCAGCCGGGGCGGGCGGGCGCAACGAATCAATGGTCGGCAAGTCCTGAACGCCGGCGCGACTTGCAGGTTGAACGCCTGATATTGCCCGGGTTCCCGACCGTTGACATTCGTCCCCCCGGATTTTAGTGTGTGTTTGTCGCGTCACGACGGCGAACACGCGAGCGCCTCCCGCCGTCCCCGTCGTGCCCTGATAAACCCGCGGGGTACATGAACACTCAACACAACCCTCGTCACCCTGTTCTCATCACAAAGCGTCATCTGACATTGGAGAAGTTTTGATGAAACAGCACAAGAACGGCCGCCCCGCTTTGCAGCGTTCGCGTGTCGGCGCTTCGGTCGCGCGGCGTCGGATGTGGTTGATCTGTGGGGGCCTCGTCCTGCTGCTGATCGGTTCATTACTGTGGCCCGGCGGCGAGCGCCGCGTCAGTGCCGGCGAAAACGTGCCGGCAGGGAACGCCCAACGCGCAGGCGTTCAGGCTTCGGAAGATGGGCTGTGGCGTGAGTCGGGCCAAAGGGTCGTGCCTGCCGCCGGCCCTTCGGAACGGCAGGGAGCGCCGGATTCATACCGCCCGCTGAGCCTCGACGGGGTGGCGCTCGCGAAGCTGTTGCGCCGCGCCCCTCTGGAAGGCACAGCGGCGGCGGCGGCGGCCCGCGACACGCGGGTCTTCATGTCATTGCCTTTGCCGGACGGCTCGTTCGCGCGCTTCCGCATCGTCGAGTCGCCGATCATGGAGCCGGCGCTGGCCGCGCGCTTCCCCGACATCAAGACTTATAGCGGACAGGGCGTGGACGACCCGTCAATGAGCGCGCGCTTCGATTGGACCCCCACGGGGCTGCACGCGATCGTGCTCGCGCCCGGCGGCACGGCTTACGTCGAGCCCGACCCCGGCAAGGAAACAAACCTTTACCGCGCTTACTACCAGCGCGATCTCGCCGCGACAGACACGACCTTTCAGTGCGACGCGACCGAGCCCGCGCCGTCGGCGTCGGCGGCCGATCACCCGGCAGCGGCCAAACATTCACACCAGCACGAGCCGTCGCCGCGCGTCGTCTCCGGCCAGACTTTGCGGACCTACCGGCTCGCCGTCGCCGCGACCGCCGAGTACACCAACACCTACGGCGGCGGCACCGTCGCCGGCGCGCTCTCCGCGATCACGACCACGATCAACCTCGTCAACGCCATCTACCAGCGCGAGGTGGGGGTCCGCCTCGTGCTCGTCGCCAACGAAGACAGCGTGATCTTCACTGACGCCGTGACCGACGGCTACACCAGCGACAACGTCGGCGCGATGCTCAACGAGAATCAGGCCCGGCTGGACCAGATCATCGGCTCCGCCAATTACGACATCGGCCACGTCTTCGACGGCCGCAGGCTTTCCGGCGGCTTCTCCTTTCAGGGCGTCGCCGCTATCGGCGCGGTCTGCGTCAACGGGCGCAAAGGTCGCGGGGCCACCGCGCTGCGCTCGGTCCAGCCTTCGTCGATCTTCGCTTACTACATCGTGGCCCACGAGATAGGCCACCAGTTCAGCGCGACGCACACCTTCAACGGGATGACGCCCGGTTGCGGTGGTCAGCGCACCGCCTCAACCGCTTACGAGCCCGGCAGCGGCTCGACCATCATGGCCTACCGCTTCAACTGCGGGGCCGAAGACCTGAGGTCGAACGATACCTACTTTCATAACGCGAGCCTCGAACAGATCGTCAACTACACGACGAACGGCAACGGCGCTTGCGCGACGCAGACCCCGACGGGGAACAACGCGCCGAATGTTGACGCCGGTCCCGTTTACACCATCCCGCAGGGCACGCCTTTCACGCTCAACGCGGCGGGCAGCGACCCCGAAGGCGACGCGCTGACCTATTGCTGGGAGCAGTTCGACCTCGGCGCGCCGGGGCCGCCCAACACCGACGACGGCAGCCGCCCCATCTTCCGCTCGTTCGCCCCGACCGCGGAGAGCGCGCGCACGTTCCCGCGCCTTTTCGATGTTCTATTCAACCGAACCACGTTCGGCGAATCGCTGCCGACCACGACCCGCACGTTGAACTTCCGCGTCACCGCGCGCGATAACCGCGCAGACGGCGGCGGCATCGCCTCGGACGCCACGCAGATCAACGTCAGGGCCGACAGCGGCCCCTTCGTCGTGACGCAGCCCGCCTCCGGCTTTTCGTTCCCCGGGAACTCAGCCCAGAGTGTGATGTGGAACGTAGCCAACACGGCGGGCGCGCCCGTGGGCGCGGCGAGCGTGAGAATTTCACTCTCGACTGACGACGGCAACACGTTCCCTGTCGTCCTCGCTGACAACACGCCCAACGATGGCGCGGAGACCGTCACCCTGCCCGACACGACGACCTTCGCGGCGCGCGTCAAGGTGGAAGCGGTCGGCAATGTCTTCTTCAACATTTCGGACGCCTTCAGGATCATGAGCACCCCCTGCACGTTCACCATCAACCCGCCCGGCCTGACCGCGCCGGCCGGCGGCGGCAGCAACACCGTCAACGTCACGACGGCGAGCGGGTGCAATTGGACCGTTGTTAACTCAATCCCGTGGCTCGCCATCTCCGGCGCGGGCGGCGTCAACGCGGGCAGCGGCTCGATAGTCCTGACGTTAGCAGCCAATACCGGCAGCGCCGAACGTTCCGGCTTCCTGAGTATCGCCGGCCAGCCTTTCATCGTCACACAGGCCGGGCAACCTCAGTCGGCCGCGACCGTTCAGTTCGGCACTGCCAATTATCACTTCGGCGAAGGTGAGGCCCGCGCCACGATCACCGTCACGCGCGCGGGCGACGCCTCCTCCGGCCCCGTCTCCGTGGACTACGCGACCGCGGACGATCCGGCCCCGGTGCCGTGCGACCCGACCAGTTTGCAACCGAACGGCCAGCCCTACCCGCAGGGCACGGCCTACGCCCGCTGCGACTACGCGACCACGCTGGACACCGTGACGTTTGCCGCCGGTGACGCACAGCCAAAGACGATTACTATCCCGCTCGTCAATGACGCGCACGTCGAAGGGCCGGAGACGCTGCAACTGCGCCTCTCGAATCCGCGGGGGGCAACACTCGGCGCGACGGCCGCGGCAATCCTCACCATCACCGATGACGACGCGACCGCGGGCGTGCCGAACCCGGTCGATGCGTCGCCATTCTTCGTGCGGCAGCAGTATCTCGACTTTCTCTCGCGCGAGCCCGAGCCCGACGGTTTCCAGTCGTGGCTCGATACCTTGAACGGCTGCCCCGACCCCTTCAAC
>JBOGOY010000643.1:0-3432 GCA_050748185.1 Pyrinomonadaceae bacterium | reverse complement strand
CCAGACGGTAGCCGTGATGCCGATGATGTAAACGACGACGACCCACGGGATGCTGAACTCGCTCGCCACGATGTCGAAAGCGCGATCGGGCGCGTGGGCGACGGACGTTTCGTTAAGTCCGGGAATGAGCCCGAAGCGGAAATTAAGGAGGTGGAACAGAATGAAGAAGAAGAGAATGATCCCCGTCGTGCGCTGAATGGTGTAGAACCAGTTGCGCGGGTAGGGGTAGGCGACGTTGTTCGGCCGCGCCTCCCACGTGATGAACAGCCCGTAAACGGCGTGATATAGCAGCGGGATGAAGATGCCGCCGATCTCGACGAACAAGATGTAAGGGATCGACTGGAGATTCGTCACCGCTTCGTTGAAATCGCGCGGGCCGGTCATCGCCTTCGAGTTGGTGTAGAAGTGTTCCAGTAGGAAGACGCCGAGCGGCACGATGCCGGACAACTGGTGCAGCTTGCGCAGGACGAAGGTTCGACTCAGACGGACGGCCATGATTTTGGGTTCAGTCCCTTCCTCAAAGGCGGCCGGGCGAGAGCGCGCGGCGCTTGTCTCTCCTAAACGGCAGGCGTCGCGCCTTCGGACCCGGCGCGCGAAACGTTAAGTTATCTCTGGAGCGTGCCCGATTATATGAAGCGCGGCCGGAAAAGCAATCTCCCGGCTCGTCCCACACCCGCGACCAACGCGCACTCTCCGAGCTTGAGACGGCAGTGTAGCCGCCTGTGCAGATAAGGTAAAATGAAAAATCCAGCCCGCACGTTTGAGGTCAACTTATACCTCCTCTTATAATCCGCCGGTGCAGATCGAAACCCTCAAAATCTTTTGCGACCTCGTCGAAACCAAGAGTTTTTCGCAGGCGGCCGAAGCCAACTATGTCACGCAGTCGGCGGTCAGCCAGCAGGTGCGCGGTTTGGAAGAGCGTTTCCGCCGTAAGCTGTTAGAGCGCGTGCGCGGGCGGCGCGAGGTGCGTTTGACCGAGGCGGGCGAAGCATTCTACGAAGAAACCTTGCGGGTGGTGGCGGCCTACGCGCAACTCGAAGAGCGGATGCGGACGCTCTCCGGGACGGTCGGCGGCACGGTGCGCGTCGCCACCGTCTACAGCATCGGGTTGCACGAACTGCCGCCGGTCGTCCGCCGCTTCATGGCCCTCTATCCCGAGGCCAAGATCGATCTCGAATACTCGCGCACCACGCGCATCGTCCGCGAGGTGCTCGAAGGCGCGGTTGAGTTGGGGCTGGTGGCGTTCCCCGAAAAGAAGCGCGGGCTGGAAGTGATCCACATCGGCGGCGATCGGTTGGTGCTTATCTGCCGGCCCGATCACCCGCTGGCGAAGCACAAAAAATTGCGCGCCCGCGATCTCGCGAATCAGGACTTCGTGCTGTTCGAGCGCGACATCCCGACGCGGCGCGCGACCGACCGCATCTTGCGCGCCCACGGCGTCGCGGTGCGGCGCGTCGCCGAGTTCGACAACATCGAGACGATCAAGCGGGCGGTCGAAGTGGGCTTCGGCGTCGCGATCGTGCCCCGCCCGAGCGTCGTCGAAGAGCATCAGAGCGGGCAACTCTCGGTCGTCCCTTTGGCCGAGCCTGAATGGGAGCGCACGGTCGGCGTCATCTACCGCAGCGACCGCACGCTCAACGCCGCCGCGCGCAAGTTCGTTCAACTCCTGAAGGAGACGGGGCTTGAACTGGCTGACAAAGTGAAGCCGACTTCCTGAGCGGCTGCCGCCAAGCCGTGCAAACGCCAAGCAGAGGCCCATCGTTGTTACTCAAACTGACCACCAAATCCGCCACCGAACTCGTTGCGCTGATGCATGCGCGCGCGGTCTCGCCCGTCGAAGTCTTGGAGGCGCACCTGCGCCGCGCCGAGCAGTTGAACTCACACTTGAAGGCGATCGTCACTCTCGCGCCCGACGCGCTGGACCAAGCGCGCAAGGCCGAACAGTCGATCATGCGCCGGGGCGACGATGTGCCGCCGCTCACGGGGTTGCCCTTGACGGTGAAAGACACGATCGAGGTGGCGAACTCGCGCGCGACGAGCGGCGCGCTGACAAGAGCGGATTATGTTCCAGCGCATGACGCCCCGGCGGTCGCCCGGTTGCGACGCGCGGGCGCGATCATTTGGGGCAAGACCAACACCTCGGAGATGGCGCTCGACTACTCGGCCGAGAATCCGCTTTTCGGGCGCACCCTCAACCCGCACGATCCGGCGCGCACGCCCGGCGGTTCGAGCGGCGGTTGCGCGGCGGCGGTCAGTGCGTGTCTGACGCCGGCCAGTCTGGGCAGCGATCTGGTCGGCTCGATCCGCATCCCAGCCCACTGTTGTGGCGTCGTCGGGTTAAAGCCGACGCTCGGCAGCGTCCAGACGGCCGGACACTGCCCGCCGACCACGGGACCGTTTTCGCTCGGCGCGCACCTCGGCCCGCTCGCGCGCCGGGTGGACGATCTCGCGCTGCTCTACTCGGTGCTCTCCGAAGGGCGTGGGGCCACAGCGATGCGCGAGTTGCAGAGCGCCGCGGTGACTGGTCCCCAAGCACAACTTGGCGGGACGCGCGTGGCTTTCTACACGGACGACGGCGTCGCGCCGGTGACGGCGGAGACTCGGCGCGGCGTCGTGTCGGCCGCGGGCGCGCTGTCCGACGCCGGAATGTCTGTGGAAGAGGCGCGGCCGCCGGGCGTCAATCGCGCCCCCGCGCTGTGGCTCGCGCTCTTCACGCGGGCGGTGGGGCAGGTGCTGCGCGAAGAGTTTCGGGACAGGGAAGAACTGGCCGGGCCGGCCGTTCGCGCGCTGCTCGGACGTGACGTGGAGACTGTTCCTGACGGCAAAGCTCTCGCACATTATTTCGCGGCGTGGGATGAACGCGACCGTCTCCGCGCGGAACTCGATGCGTGGATGAAAGAGCGGCCGCTGCTCGTCGCCCCGGTCGGTGCGGTCCCGGCGTTCGCGCACGGCGCGCGGCGAGTCTCTGTCGGCGGGCGCGAATTGAGCACATTCCGCGCGTTCAGCTACGCGCAGACCTTCAACGTCTTCGGCCTGCCGGTCGTCACCGTGCCCGCCGGGCGCTCGCCCGAAGGGTTGCCGATCGGCGTGCAGATCGTCGGGCGGGCGCACGAAGAGGCGCGCGTCGTCGAGGCGGCGCGCATCGTCGAGGCGGCGCTCGGCGGTTGGCAGCCGCCGCCTTCCTTCGTCAACCTTCCACCTGCGCCGGGGAATTCGTTATAGTTGTTGGCAAGTTTGCTGACGATTCACGCGCAGCGCCGGGGCGCATCTGTCTTAAACGACCTTCGGAGGTAGCCATGGAAATCATTTTCCCACTGTTCCTGTTGTTCATTGCGGTCTTCGCGCTCGTCGTCGCGTCGAAGACGATCAAGATCGTGCCGCAGGCGACGGTGTTGCTGATCGAGCGGCTGGGCAGCTTTAACCGTCTCGGGT
>JBOGOY010000642.1:0-3439 GCA_050748185.1 Pyrinomonadaceae bacterium | reverse complement strand
ACGCGATGTCGGTCATTATCGGGCGCGCCCTGCCGGACGTGCGCGACGGCTTCAAGCCGGTCCACCGCCGCGTCCTGTGGGCAATGCAGGAACTCGGCAACCAACACAACAAGGCCTACAAAAAGAGCGCGCGCATCGTCGGCGACACTATCGGCAAATATCACCCGCACGGCGACTCGGCCGTGTACGACACCATCGTTCGTATGGCGCAGGACTTCTCGATGCGCTACCCGCTGATCGACGGGCAGGGCAACTTCGGGTGCTTCACCGGCGACACAAAGATTAAACTCTCAGATAACACTGAGAAGTCGTTTGTAGAACTTGCCGAGTTACCGCCTAACGAAATCTTTTTTGTCTGGTCAATCAACAAGGACGGTCGTCCAGTGATGGGCAAAGGGCGTAATGCACGAGTGACCCGCCGGAACGCGAGCCTTATTGAATTGACGCTCGACAACGGTGCGGTAATTCGTTGCACGCCCGATCATCAGTTCTTGTTAAGCGATCTCACGTATAAAGTTGCGAAAGACTTGTCGCCTGACGACAAGCTAATGCCAACACACTTCGATGTTGACAGGGAGCAGTTCCCCAATAAGGTTCAGCCTTACAATTATCACGTTGTCTCAAAACATCACCTGAGCGAGCGGGCAGACGTTTACGACATCACGGTTGATGTCCACCACAACTTCCTGCTGGCAGACGGAGTGTTCGTTCATAACTCCGTGGACGGGGACGCCGCGGCCGCGATGCGATATTGCGTGACCGGCGAGACGCTCGTCGTGACAGACAAAGGGTTGTTGCCCATTGCCAAAGTCTCTTCCGGGGTTGAAGACATTAGGGCGCGGGTGCTGTCGCACGGCGGCGAAGTGAATACGGCGAGCAAGTGGTGGGAGAGCGGCGTCCATTCCGTCAAGCGCGTGCGGACCAGACACGGCTTTGAGATCACGGGCACAGAGAATCATCCGTTGCTCGTCTTCCGCGCCGACGCCCAAGGCAAGCCGGGCTTTGCGTGGAAACTCGTCTCGCAACTGAAGCACGGTGACGTGCTGGTGATCGATCGCAGCGAAAAACTCTGGGCGGAAGAAGCCGTCTCGCTTGCAGAGTTCTACCCGTCTTTAGCGGAATGGTCGCGCACCGTGCGGCACACGCTGCCGGAGACGTTGACGGAAGATTTGGCATTCTTGCTTGGCGCGCTGACGGCAGCAGGGACGGTACAGGAACACCGCATCGAGTTTTGTAACACCAAGGGCGATTTTGCCGACGAGTTTATCGCCGCTTGGCAGCGCACGTTCCCGACGTGTCGCCTGCATGTGGCGCAGCGCGAACCGTCGAGTTATGGCAAGCGACCTTATTTGCAGATGCAGATCGTCAGCCAGCAGGTCGTCGGGCTCCTGCAAAGTCTAGGTTTACAAGGGAAGTCAGGACAACGGCGCGTGCCGGAAATCGTTTTGCGCGCGCCGCAAAAGGTAGTCGCCGCATTTCTGCGCGGGCTGTTCGAGGGCGATGGCAGTGTCGAACGTTCGGGCAAAAGTCTGCTGCGCGTCAGTCTCTGCTCGCAAAGCGAGGCGATGTTGAAGCAGGTGCAAACCGTCTTGCTGCGTTTCGGCGTTGTCGCTTCACGCATCTCGGACGCTTCACATAGCCGCTCGACTCATCGTCTGGCGATCAATGGGCGCGAGAATCTCGCGCAGTTCGCGCGGCGCATCGGTTTCGTCTCGCGCGTGAAGCGGGAAAGGCTGGCGGAAGTGATCGCCCTTCTGACCGGCAGGGCCTTATCGAAGAGCGACTTTATTCCATTCGTCGCGTCTTACTTTCGCGGTCGCGCCGTGCGGCAAAGGGATTGGATAGAGCGGCACAATTTTGATCGCCCCGCTCGGCTGCCCGCTGCTCTGTCGCGGCTCGAAGCGTCACTCGCGCCGGGCGACTACGCGACGGTTGAATACCTTTCGCGCATCAACTATCTCTTCGACGCGATCACCGAGATCGAGGACGCGGGCGAACAGCAAGTCTATTCGTTGCGCGTTGACAGCGCCTGCCACTCGTTCGTCGCCAACGGCTTTGTCAATCACAACACCGAGGCACGCATGGCGCGTCTCACCACCGAGATTCTCGCCGACATCGAGAAAGAGACGGTTAACTTCCAGCCGAACTACGACGAATCACTCAGCGAGCCGAAGGTGCTCCCCAGCCGCGTGCCGACACTGCTGCTGAATGGTTCGGGCGGCATCGCCGTCGGCATGGCAACCAATATCCCGCCGCATAACTTGTCGGAGATCGTCGATGCCACCGTCGCGCTCATCCGCAAGCCGAACCTCAAGGACGAAGAGTTGCTGAAGATGGTGCCGGGGCCGGACTTCCCGACCGGCGGGTTCATCTACGGGCGCGCCGGCATCCGGCAGGCGTATCTGACGGGGCGCGGCATCATCCAGATGCGCGCCCGCGCCGGCATCGATCGCATCGGGCGGGGCCAGACCGAGCGCGACGCGATTCTCATCACCGAGATTCCGTATCAGGTGAACAAGGCGCGCCTCATCGAGCGCATCGCCGAACTGGTCAACGAGAAGAAGATCGACGGCATCGCCGACCTGCGCGACGAATCATCGCGCGACGGGATGCGGATCGTCGTCGAGATGAAGCGCGACGCGGTGCCGCAGATCGTCCTCAATAAGCTCTACAAACTGACGCCGATGCAGAGTTCCTTCGGCGTCATCAACTTGGCGATCGTCGAGGGGCAGCCGCGCGTCCTGACCCTCAAGCAGATGATCGAGGCCTTCATCGAGTTCCGCCGCGAGGTGGTCCGCCGCCGGACGGAGTTTGAACTGCGGAAGGCGCGCGCGCGGGCGCACATTTTGGAGGGACTGAACAAGGCGATTGACGCGCTCGACTACATCATCCCGCTGATCCGCAACGCCTCGTCGGTGGACGAGGCGCGGCAGTGGTTGACGGGGCGCTTTGACACGATGTCGCAGGCGAAGTCTTGGAAGGGCGTCCCCACTGATCTGACGCTGGCCGGCTTTATCGGCAAGCTGCAAAAGGTGATCGGGCGGCTGGAATTTTCCGAGGCGCAGGCGCAGGCCATCCTCGATCTGCAACTGCGCCGCCTGTCCGCGTTGGAGCGGCAGCGGATTCTCGACGAGTACGAGCAACTCATCAAGCTCATCGCCGAACTCGAAGAGATCCTCGCGAACGAGCAATCCCTGCGTCGCGTGATCGTCAGGGAACTGGAAGAGGTCAGGAAGAATTTCGGCGACGAACGCCGCACGCAGATCATCGATGAGGGCGTCGAGTTGTCGATCGAGGACATGATCGCCGACGAAGAGGTGGCGATCACCGTCACCAACTCGGGCTACATCAAGCGCACCGCGGTCTCGACCTACCAACGGCAGGGGCGCGGCGGGAAAGGCAGATTCGGCGCGTCGGCCAAAGGCACCGACTGGATCGA
>JBOGOY010000641.1:0-3447 GCA_050748185.1 Pyrinomonadaceae bacterium | reverse complement strand
GAGGGTGTAAATTCTTTTGTGTAAATGACCGCCGCCTTCGCTCCGCTCGGCTGCCGCAGCGAGAAGGGCAACATGAAGCCGGTCAAAGTTTTAGCCTTTCGACAAAGGCGCGCAGGATGGTCGGCCGGAAAAGCCATTTACACAAAATATCTGACACCTCCTGCTGCCGTGCGCCAGCGGCCACTCAAGTACACGGCCGACAAATCCTGAATCTCAAAAGTGACAGGTGACAAGTGACAGGCGACGAGCAAGAATGGTCTGCCTCCTCTCACTTGTCACCTGTCACTCGTCACCCTCTTTTCCTGTCACCTGTCATCGTTTACCTGTCACTGTAGGTTTTATGCGTTACGTCGAGAACCCGCCGAACCCGTGGCAGAACACACACGTCGAATGGATCGGCGAGCCACCAGAGGCCTGTCAGGAGGTCTTTGAGGAAGATGCCACCCGCTCGATCATTACGCACAACGACAGCCCCGACGTAGGCTTCGATTACAGCGTCAACGTCTATCGCGGCTGCACGCACGCCTGCACTTACTGTTTCTCGCGCCCGACGCACGAATACCTCGGCTGGGGCGCGGGCACCGACTTCGAGCGCAAGATCGTCGTCAAAGTGCGCGCCGCCGAGTTGCTGCGGAGGGAGTTGATGCGACCGTCTTGGAAAGGCGATCTGCTGGTCTTCTCTTTCACCTCGGACCCATACCTTCCGCTCGAAGCACATTACCAGTTGACGCGCCGGTGTCTCGAAGTCTGCACGGAGTTCCGCAACCCGGTCAGTTTGATCACCAAGTCGGCGCTCGTCAGGCGCGATGTGGACGTGTTACAGGAGTTGACTCGGCAGGCGGCGGCGGAAGTCTTCTTCACGATCCCCTTTCTCGATCACGAGACGGCGCGTGCGCTGGAGCCGTTCGCGCCGTCGCCCGACGCGCGCTTCAAGGCGTTGGAAGAACTGGCGCGGGCCGGCATCCCCGTCGGCATCGCCCTCGCGCCTTTGATCCTGAGCCTCAATGATTCGCACATCCCCGGCCTCCTCAAGCGCGCCAGAGAGGCGGGCGCGACGAGCGCCTTCATGGGGATGCTGCGGCTGCCCGGCAGCGTCGCGCCCTACTTCATCAAGCGTTTGCAGGAGAAGCTGCCGACCAAAGCTGAGCGCGTCCTCAACCGGCTGCGCGAAGCCCGCGACGGACAACTCAATTCCAGCGCCTTCGGCGAGCGGATGCGCGGGCAGAGCGAGCAGTGGCGCGTCGTTTCGCAGATGTTCAAGCTGCACTGCAAGCGCCTCGGGTTAAATGACGACATGGAGCGACCGACGCCGCCACGCAACACTTTCCGCCGCCCCACGCCGCAGGGCAGCCTCTTCGATTGAAAGACGCCCGGAGATATGCCTTCGGCTTCCGGGAAAAATGCCACCGAAGTTCACAGGGAGCACACAGCAGAGGCAGCCAGAGTAGCCTTTCTCTCTGTGCGCTCTGTGAACTTCGGTAGCTAACCCCGCCTGCCGCGGCGAAATAATCCTTGAAATTCCGGCGGCGAAGAATTAAAACAACCTGCACGTTCCGACATCATCCAGCTACCGGGTAGGAGGTTGAAGCGATGAACACCATTGGGCACGTCATCCGCGACCGCGAACCGTACTTTATCCGCGACACGGCGACCGTGCTGGACGCGGCCGAATACATGACTTCGCGCAACATCGGCGCGGTCTGCATCCTCGACGAAGGGCAGCGACTGATCGGCATCTTCTCGGAGCGGGACCTGCTCCGGCGCGTCGTGATTGAGCGGCAGGACCCGGCCAGCGTCCCCGTCCGCGAGGTAATGAGCGAGATCACCGCCGTCATCGATTGCAAAGATACGCCGCACGAGGCGCTCGAACTGATGGAGCGCCACGAGACGCGCCACCTGCCGGTCGTCAAAGACAACAAGTGGGTCGGGATGCTCTCGATGCGTGACATCATGCGCGTCGAGTTGAGCGAACAGGGCGACGAACTGCGGCTACTGCACGAATACACGGGGCTGTGAGCGCGGCTGTTAGAGCAAACGAACGAGGGGACATGAAGACATCAGTTTGGTGTGGCTGGTGGTCGCGTGCCGCCGCGGATTGGGCCGCACGCTCGCGGGCGCGAAGCGCCGGGGCGTGCGGATTGTTTTTGTGCGCGCTTGTTTTGGGCGCGTGCGGGCAACAGCAGCCGACGCCGGGCGGGAGCGAAACCGCGGGCACGACGACGGGGGCGCAACAGCCGGGCGCTCAGCCGCAACAGCAGCCGCGGCCGCAGCAACAGTTGCCGGCCGGTGTTAAATTCCGTGTCGAGACTGTCATCGGCAACCTCGAAGTCCCGTGGGCAATCGTCTTCGCGCCGGACGGGCGGATGCTGTTTACGGAGCGGCCCGGCCGCGTGCGCGTCTTTGAAAACGGACGGTTGCGGCCTGAGCCGCTTGCCGTCGTCTCGGACGTGGAGCAGACGGGCGAGAGTGGCCTGATGGGCCTGACACTCCATCCTCGGTTCCAGGAGAACAAATTTCTCTATCTCGCCTATGCCTACCGCGGCGCGGCTGGGGACCAGCGCGTGCGCGTCGTCCGTTTCCGCGAAAACGCGAATGCGCTCACGGATCGCCAAGTGATCATCGAAGACATTCCGGCGGCGCGCTTTCATGCCGGCACGCGCCTCGGCTTTGGCCGCGACGGCAAACTCTACGTCACCACCGGCGACGCCACCGACCGCAACCTCGCGCAGCAAATGAACTCGCTCGCCGGCAAGACACTCCGCCTCAACGACGACGGAACGCCGCCGCCCGACAATCCGTTCGTCAACCAACCGGGGGCGCGCCCCGAAATCTGGTCCCTCGGCCACCGCAACGCGCAGGGGCTGGACTGGCAGCCCGACACCGGCCTCCAGTTTCAGACCGAGCACGGCCCTTCGGGCTTTGACGGCCCCGGCGGCGGCGACGAGGTCAACGTCGTCGAGCGCGGCAAGAACTACGGCTGGCCCACGATTCATCATCGAGAGACGGGCGCGGGGCTCGAATCGCCGCTCATCGAATACACTCCGGCGGTCGCGCCCGCCAGCGGAGCGTTCTACCGCGGCACGGCTTTTCCCGCTTGGCGGAATAATTACTTCTTCGGCGCGCTCGTCGGCGAATCACTCATCCGCGTCGCGCTCGACGGCCGGCGCGTCGTCGGCGAGGAGCGTCTGTTTGAGAAGGAATACGGCCGCATCCGCGACGTGACCGAGGGGCCGGACGGTGCGCTCTACTTCTCGACCTCCAACCGCGACGGGCGCGGCCGTCCGGCGAAAGACGACGATCGGATCATGCGGATCGTGCCGGAGAGGTAAATTAATCAGTGGTGGCTCAGCCAAGAGAGACGAGAGTGCTGGCGTTGCTTGCGACCCGCTCTCGCTCTCGCTCGCGGTACTTGCGTCGAGTGGCGGCGGAGGCCGCGCAGTACCGCGA
>JBOGOY010000640.1:0-3451 GCA_050748185.1 Pyrinomonadaceae bacterium | reverse complement strand
ATTGCCGTCTGCCGCAATTCTCGCCCGACCTGCCGACTGAACTTTTCCACGGCCTGCTTGAAGCGTGCGCGCCGCGTGGGACGTGGCTGCGGTTTGAGCGGGGCATCCCAACCGGGGCCGCCGTTGACGGTGCGCGTCGAGGGCTGCCAGCCGTAGGTGCCGCGCGGCAAATGGTAATCCGGGTAAGCGGCGCGCACGTCCTTGTAAGTGATCTTGCGCGCGCCCGCGTGGAGACCATTCGCGTAGGCGTTGCGCCAGTAAGAGTTGTACTCGGACAGCCGCTCGTGGCAGACGGCGGCGGTATAGAGCGCGTCGCGGGCCGCGCGCGTGTTCGGGTAGCGGCGCACGACTTCGAGGTAGAGCACGAGGGCGCGTGATTTCATGTCGTGCGCCTGCGTATATTGCCACAATCTCTCAGCCTCTCCGGCCGCGCGGTAGGCGTGAGTCTCGTCGAGGTAAGCGAGATTCATGTAACGCGCCCCGCGCCACGCGGCGGGATTGTAAAAGAGCAGATCGCTTTCGTAAAGGTAACTCGCCGTTTGGTAGAGCGCTTCGGCCTGCGCCTCTTCACCCTGCGCCGCCGCCACGTCGCGCTCGAACCGTTCGAGCGCCTCAATCGTTTTGAGATCGCGCAAGACCCAACGATCCCTGACTCCCGCCTCTGTGCTGTAGTCGGCCAGTTTGGGGCTGTCGCAGCGGCGCGTACCTTGTCCGGTTTCGTCGCAACCGGAGCCGTAGTAGTCATGATTCCACTGGTCATCGCTTTTCCGTGAAGTGCGGACGCGGGCGTAGGCGGCGCGGGCTTCGTCGTAGCGGCCGTCACGCAGGTGGCGCACGCCGAGCGCGTAATTCAATTCGTCAAGGTGTTCTGATTGCGGGTGGCGCTCGATGAATCCCGCCAGTTGTTCGGGCGTCATCAACACGTCGATGAAATAAGCGACATCCTCTTGGTAGCCGAGTGCGAGGTATTGCTCCAATGCGGCGTCCGTGTCGCCGGCGTCTTCGGCGAGCATCGCGAGCATGGTACGCGCGCCTTTGGTCAGACGGCCGCGCGGGCTTTCGCCGAGCAGAGACGTCAGCGTGCGCCGCGCCGCCGCATATTCCCGGCGACGGTATTCGGCCACGCCTTTGACCCACATGGCTTCGATCCGGCGTTCGCCCCGGACCCCGAGGGCGAGGGCACGGCGCGCGAATTGGTGCGCGGCGCGCGAATCATTGAGTTCCAATTTGGCTTCGGCGACGCGCAACGCAAAGTCGCCGCCGAAGGCCGCGCGCGGGTGACGCCGCATCAGCGCGACGGCGAAATCCGCGATGCGCCGCAACTCACGCCGCCTCGCCGTCTCTAACTTCCGCTCGCGCCGCTGTTCGCGTTCACGTTGGACCCACTCCGAAACGGGCGCGTCAGGCTGTGAAGAATCGGCGGCCGACTCGTCTTCCTCGTCTTCGATCAAAGGGAAATCGTATGGGCCGAGGTCGAGCGCGTAGTTATAGATGTTGTGATAGGCATAGACGAGAGCCACCGGCGGCTCGTCCATCAGTTCGGCTTCGAGGCGTTTGAGACTCGCTTCGTCGGCATGTGGGCGGGCCATGTCGAGCGACTTGAGCGCTTCGGCGAGCGCCGCCCGGTTGTCCTCGTCGGCCAGCAGACGGTAGTAGTCGGCGAGCGCCGCACCGTAGTCGCCGACGCGCAGAGAGAGGAAGGCGTTCCAGCCGCGCGCCTCCACCACGTAACGGCCGCGCGGGTACTCGCGGAGCAGTCGAGTGAACGAAGCCCGCGCCGCTCGCCAAGAGGCGTCGCGGCAACCGGCGCAGGGCTTTGAAGAGACGCCGCTCACGTCGTCGGGTTGGTAGCTGCCGCTCTGCTTCAAGTGTGCGAGCCCGGCCAGCAGCAGGGCGGCCTCGCGCTTTTCGCTGCGCGGGTGGAGGGCGGCTAAGGCAGCAAAGGACTGCGCGGCCTCGAAGAATTTGTCCTCCTGATAAAGAATCGCGGCTTCGAGGAAAGCACGGTTGTCTGTGAGGTTCTGGTCGGGCGGCAGCTCGGCGAGCGAGTGGCGCGCTTCATCGGCCAACTTGGCTTTGTCTTCGTCCGTCAACGCCGCGGCCTTCGGCTGGCCGTAAGGGACGAACTGCGTGTAGGCGTCGGCCGCGGCGAGCCAAGAGTCGTAAGCTTGCCGCGCCTTCATGTACGCCTGCACGGCTTCGCCCGGCGAGCCGGCGTCGAGCGCGCCGAGTGCGTCCAGCAGATCGATCGCCGTGTTGCGCTTTTGCTGGGGTGAGAGTGGAAGAGCGGACCAGTAAGAGTGCCGGTCGTGGTTCAGATAGTCTTGCAACTCGCGGCGCGATTGTTCCAGTTCTTCGGGGGCGGCGGTGAGCGCAGTCGCCTTGCGCCAGAGCGCATCCAGTTCTTTATCACTCAACTCTTCCGCCACACCAGACCCGACCGCTTCCCCCGCGTCGTCGCTTTCCGCGTCCGAGTCTAAATCGTCCGAGTTGAGCGCGGGCAGGCGCGAGTAAATGCGTTCGGGATCGTCATAGCCGGCGAAGCGCACCGAGTCCGTAGGGCCGAACCAGCCGCAGCCGATCGCGGTCGTCCCGCCGGCCGCGGCGCAGACGGCGAAGAGCGCGGCCAACTTAAGACTGATGCCGCGCCGTGTGAAGCGTGGCCGGTTGAAACTGACTGTGGGCTTCAACGTCCGTGGCCGGATCATCTTGCAGCGCCTTTCCGATTGACAGGTAGTGTTTGCTCGTCGCGCCAAGCGCGCCCGTCGTCAGCGCGCATATGGACCAGTGCCTGAAGCCGCGCGGGCAAAGGGCCGGCGAGGGTCAGCGTGGCCTGTGCCGTCGCGCCGGGCGGCCACGCGATGGCGCGCATGCGGACGGCGTCGGCGCGGCGCGGGCCGCAGGGACGAAACGCCTCTTTCGTCGAGCCGACGGCGGAGCACAAAATCTCCGCGTCGGCAAAATCTTTTAGCGACGCGATCCCGCGGACGCTGCCCGCCGGGACGCGCAGCGTTAGCGTGAAAGAGTCCGCGCCGAGCAAAGCGCCCGCCGCGCCGCTGTTCGCCGCCGAGACGCGCAGGTGATGGAGGCCGCCAGCAGCCGTCGTGCCTCCCGCATCCCGTGTCAGGCTGGCGACTGTCGGCGTGCTCCGGTCCGGCTCCGCGTCGCTTTCCAATCTGACCTCGGCCTCGAGTTCGGCCGGTGTGTCAGTGAGCGCGGTGGCGATCTGTGTGAGCGTCAGGGCCGTCGGATCATCCGTGCCGTCAGCGCCGGGCAGGCGGAAGAGGCAGAGGCCGAGAAGATTGGTCCCTCCTTGCTCGCGCGCTGCGCGGGCGACGCCCCGCAGAGTCTCGGCGCTCGGCACGTCGAGCAGCAGTTGGTCCCCTGCGCGCGCCTTTAGGTCGTCGGTCCACACGTCTTCCCGCGCCCGATAGACGTAGCGCCACTCGGC
>JBOGOY010000639.1:0-3455 GCA_050748185.1 Pyrinomonadaceae bacterium | reverse complement strand
ACAAAACTTTGGGACGGCTGTTTTCCAGCCCCAGCCCCCGACCCCTAGCCCCCATCCCCTTTCTTGATTTATGCTCTCGGCGCTCCGTTCCAGCACCACGTCCACACTCAGGAGAAAACCATAGCGATGCCGACACGCCCCTTTTCCCGAACTCTGTGCGCCCTGCTGCTTTTGTCTGTTTTAGCGATCGCCCCGCGCGTCGCTCTCTCCCAGACGCCGAGCCCGACCCCAAGCCCGACGACCAGCCCGTCCGTCGAGGCGAAGACTTTCGAGCGACTCGAATATCGCAGCATCGGCCCGGCCAACATGGGCGGGCGCACCGCCGACGTGGAAGGCATCCCCGGCAACCCGAACGTGGTCTATGCGGCGACCGCCTCGGGCGGTTTGTGGAAGACCACGAACGGCGGTACGACGTGGCGGCCGATTTTCGAGCGGCAGGGCACGATCTCGATCGGCGACATCGCGCTCGACCCGCAGAACCCGGACGTGGTGTGGGTCGGCACGGGCGAATCGAACACGCGCAACAGCGTCTCGTTCGGCGACGGCGTCTATAAGTCGCCCGACGGTGGCCGGACGTGGCAGCACATGGGGCTGCGTGACTCGGAACGCATCTCGCGCATCGTCATCCACCCGCGCAACTCGGACGTGGTCTATGTCGGCGCGCTCGGCCATGCTTTCGGCCCGAACGACGAGCGCGGCGTCTTCATGACGACCGACGGCGGTAAGACTTGGAGCAAGACACTCTTCGTCGATCGCGAGCACGGCATCGCCGATCTCGACATCGATCCGGCGAACCCGAATATTCTCTATGCCGCTGTGTGGCGCTTCGAGCGCAAGCCGTGGGTCCACATCTCAGGCAGCGAGAAGGGCGGCGTCTTCAAGTCCATCGACGGCGGGCGCACTTGGAATAAGCTGACGACGGGGCTGCCGAAGATGGTCGGCCGCATCGGCGTCAAGGTCGCGCCGTCGAACCCGAGCGTGGTCTATGCGATCACAGAGGCGAAAGAAGGCACGCTCTACCGTTCAGACGACAGTGGCGAGAATTGGCGGCGGGTCACGGAGCAAGCGAACATCGTCTCGCGCGGCTTTTATTACACAGACATGCGCGTCGATCCGACGAACGAAAATAAGATTTACGCCGTCGCCTCGACGCTCTTCGTCTCGATCGATGGCGGGCGCACGTTTCGCTCGATCACGGGGCGGACGCACATTGATTACCACGCGCTGTGGATCGACCCGCAGAATCCGCGGCGGATGTGGCAGGGGCAGGACGGCGGCATCGCCGTCTCGCACGACGCGGGCGAGACGTGGGCCTACGTCAACAACATGCCCCTCGGCCAGTTCTATCAAATCCATGCCGACAACCGGCAACCGTTCTACCACATCGTCGGCGGACTACAGGACAACGGCACTTGGAGCGGCCCGTCGCGCACGCGCGAGCCAGCCGGCATCTTGAACGACGACTGGCGCATGGTCAGCTTTGGCGACGGCTTTTACGCCCTCAACCACGCCGACGATGCGGAGCTGTACCTGACCGAATCGCAGGGCGGCAACGTCGTCCGCACCGACATGCGGACGCGCGAGCAGCAGGCGGTCATCCCTTCGATCGGCGTCGGCGGCCCCGCTTCCGAGCAGAAGGTGCGCTTCAACTGGAACTCGCCACTCATTCAGTCGCCACACGACAAGAACACGGTTTTCTTGGGCGGCAGCGTCGTCTTCAAATCAACCGACTTCGGGAAGTCGTGGCAGCCGATCAGCCCCGACCTGACGACCAACGACCGCGAGAAGCAGAAGGACGGCGGCGGCCCGATCGCCATCGAGAACACGACGGCCGAATACCACACCACGATCATCAGCATCGCCGAGTCGCCGCTCAGGGCCGGACATATCTGGGTCGGCACAGACGACGGCAACGTCCAGTTGACGACCGACGGCGGGAAGAACTGGACCAACCTTACGAAGAACGTCGCGGGCCTCGCGCCGAACTCGCCCGTCTCGCACGTCGAGCCTTCGCGCACGAGTGCGGAAGTCGCCTACGCATCTTTCGACCGGCACATGCTCGACGACTTTCGGCCTTACGTCTTCAAAACAACGGATGGCGGGCGGACGTGGACCAACATCTCCGGCAACCTGCCCGAGAAGGCTCACGTCTGGGTGGTGCGCGAAGACCCGAAGAATACGAACCTGCTTTACGCCGGGACGGAACTCGGCCTTTACGCCACGTATGATGGAGGCCGGAACTGGTTTGCCTTGAACCTGAAGAACCTGCCGAACGTCGCCGTCCACGACATCCTCATCCACCCGCGCGAGAACGATCTGATCTTGGCGACGCACGGCCGCAGCGTGTGGATCTTCGACGATGCAACGCCCCTCCAACAGATGACGCCGGAACTGTTGGGGCGCGACGCACATTTGTTCGGCGTGCGGCCCGCGCTACGCTTCACCACGCGCTTCACCCGCTACGGCATCGGCGACGCGGTCTTCACCGGCCCGAACCCGCCTTACGGCGCATTGATCACCTACTACCTCAAGGAGAAGCCCGACGCGAAGTCGCCGGTCAAGCTTCAGATTCTGGATGACAAGGGCAAGGTCGTGACCGACCTCGCGCGGGTGTCGAATGAGAAGGGCTTGAATCGCGTCTCTTGGGATCTGCGCTACGGCGGCCCGCAGGTGCGCCGCCCCCCGACCGCGGAGGAAACCGCTTTCTTCGGCGGCCCGCGCGGCCCGCAGGTGTTGCCCGGCGCTTACACGGTGAAGCTGACGCACGGCGGAAAGACCTACGAACAGAAACTCGAAGTCCGGCTCGATCCGATGGTCAACGTGCCGGCCGCGGACCTTCAGACCGCGCACGACATGGGATTAAAACTGCGCGACATGCAGACAGCGGCGAACAATTCCCTCCGCACGCTCGACAGCCTGAAAGAGCAACTTCAGTACGTCGAGAAAACGATCAAAGACCGGATGCCCGACGCGCCGAAAGACCTGTTAGAGAAGCTGACGGCGACCTCGAAACAGATCGAAGAGTTACAGAACAAAGTCGCACGTCCGCCGCAGCAAGGCTTAGGCGCGGGCGGCGGTCGCGCGCAACTGGCGGATCGGCTCGGCGGCCTCTTCTTCGCTGTGGACGGGACCAACGCCGCCCCGACGCCCGCGCAGCGCGAGGCATTCGCGCTGCTTCAAACCGAGTTCCGCGAACGAATGCCCGAAGTGAACCGCTTTATCGCCGAGACGATTCCGCAACTGAACGACGCGCTCAGAAAAGCGAACGCCCCGACGCTCATCCCCGGCAAGCCGATCGAAGCACCGCCGATGTAGCGCAAAACACAGACGCGGCAACTTCTCTTTAATTAAGGAAAACTATCCGATGCTCGAACTCGCACGACAATTCTCGCGCCCGGTGCTTGTCGGTCTATTGCTCTTCAACGCCCTCGCCTTCGTTCCGACGGCCCGCGCGC
>JBOGOY010000638.1:0-3462 GCA_050748185.1 Pyrinomonadaceae bacterium | reverse complement strand
ATGCGAAATGATGAATGATGAATGTAGAGCCTGTTGTCTTTCATCATCATTCATCATTTCGCATTCATCATTTTGTTCACACCCGCACCTCGCGCAGCGAAGCCGCCAATTCGGGCGCGGTGACGACGGCCGTGCCGCGCTTCATCACGACGATGCCGCCGGCGTGGTTGGCGAGGTGCGCGGCGTCGGTGTAGCTCGCGCCGAGGGCGAGGGCGAGGGCGAAGGTAGCGATCACGGTGTCGCCCGCGCCGGTCACGTCAACGGCCTCGCGCGATCCGACCGCGGCGAAATACTCCGGCTCGCGCCCGACCTCGACCAGCATCATCCCCTGATTGCCACGCGTCACCAGCAGCGCCTGAAAGCCGAGCCGCTCGCGCAGTTCGTTTGCCGCCGCCTCTAATTCTTCTTTCGCGTTCAGGCGTTTGCCGAGCACCTGTTCGACCTCGTCCTCGTTGGGCGTCCCCGAAGTCAGGCCCTCGAAATCAAGCAGGCGGAAGCGCGAATCGACGAGGACGGGGACGCGCCCCGTCTGGGCCACTTCGCGTAGAGCCGCGATGACCTCAGGGCAGGCGACGCCGTAGTTATAGTCAGAGAGGATCACCGCGTCGGCCGTGATCATGGCCTCGCTCAGGCGCGAGACGAGTTGCGCTTTAAGGTCGGCGTCCGCCGGTGGGGCAGCTTCGTAATCCACGCGGATCACCTGCTGGCGGACTGAGTGAGCCTGACCGGCAAGGATGCGGACTTTGGTCGCGGTGCGATAGGCGGGCGTGCGGACGACGCCGCGCGTGTCCACGCCCATCTCGCGCAGACGCAGCGCCAGCGCGTGCCCGGCCTGATCCTGACCGATGAGGCCGAAGAGCAACGTGCGCGCCCCGAGCGAGGCGAGGTTGGCGGCGCAGTTGGCTGCCCCGCCCGGCACCGTCTCGGTTCGCTCGTGGCGCAGGATCATGACGGGGGCTTCGCGCGAGACGCGGCTAATCTCGCCGTAGAGGAATTGGTCGGCCACCAGATCGCCGACGACGACCACCCGCCGCTGCGGGAAAAAGTTGATCATCGCCGACAGGCGTTCGCGTAGTGCAGTTGAGGACATAGGATAAGAGGCAGAGGATAGAGGATAGAGGACAGTTATTGCTGTTCTTTTTGAACTGTTCTCTATCCTCTATCCTCTATCCTCTGCTTTAAGTATTTCACGCACGGCTTCCAATAAATTATCGGCGACGAGGTCGGGCTCGTGCCGCCACGTATGTCTCTGATACTCCCATTCGCCGCGGCCGTAGCCGCTGAGGACGAGGGCCGCGCGCAGGCCGGCGTTGCGCGCCAGTTCCGTGTCGCCATAGCGGTCGCCGACCATCCAACTCGCGCCGAGGTCAACATCGAACTCCGTGGCCGCGCGCCGGATCAAACCGGGGCGCGGCTTGCGGCAGTCACAGTCGAGGCGGTAGGGAACTTCTCCGACCGTGGGATGGTGCGGGCAATAATAAACGGCGTCAAGCCGCGCGCCACCCCGCGCCAGTTCGTCCGACAGTGCGCGGTGGACCTCTCCGACTAACTCTTCGGCGAAATACCCGCGCGCCACACCCGCCTGATTGGTGACGAGGATCGCCAGCCATCCCGCCTCGTTCAGCAGTCGGACGGCCTCTGCCGCGTAAGGAAAGACCTTGTAGCGCGAAGGGTGATTGACGTAGCCGACCTCTTCCGAGATGGTCCCGTCGCGGTCGATAAACACGGCGCGGCGCTTCATCGAGCGACCCCTGCGTGCGGCGACGGCGTTCGCGCCGCCAACAACTGGCGCGAGCGAGCGAAGACTTCCTCGGTCGTGATCTCGGTCATGCAGCGGTGATCAATCGGGCAGTCGCGCAACATGCACGGCGCACAGCCCGGAGGACGGCGGATGATGTCGGACGCATGCGAAAAGGGGCGTGTCGTCAGCGGGTTAGTCGGCCCGAAGATAGCGAGCACGGGGCGATCCAGCGCCGAGGCGATGTGCGCCGGGCCGGTGTCGTTGGTCACCAGCAAGTCGGCGACGCTCAATAGCGCGACGGTCTCGGCGAGGCTCGTCTCGCCGGTCAGCACGACGGGCGCGCGGCGCATCCGTGAGACCACTTCACGACTTACTTCCAGTTCTTCGCGCGCTCCGATGAGAAGGACGTTCGCGCCCGCCTCTGCGATCAAGCCATCGGCGAGCGCGGCGAAACGCTCGGCCGGCCAACGCTTCGCGCGGCTGTTAGTCGAGCCGGGGCAGAGCGCAACGAGTGGGCGCGCGGCGACATCTCCCGCGCCGCGCGCCTGCAATAACTTCAGAGCCGCGTCGCGCCGTTCTCGCGAGACATGCAGCCTGTAATCGGGCTCGTTCACAGCGGCCTGCGTCGTCCCCTTCAATGAACTCTCAAGCCCGGCGATGATCTGCCGGTAATAAAAAACTTCGTGCCGCTCCTCGCGCCACGCCGGCAGCAGTAGCGGGTGAGTCAAAAGCCCGCCGCGCCGCTGCGTCCCGTACCCCACGCGGAAGGGGACGCGCGCGGCCCATGCAACGAGCGCCGGTTCGGGAGAGTTCGGTAGCAGCACCGCCAGATCGAAGCGTCCCGCGCGCCACGCCCTGACTTGTTTGAAGAAAGAACTGAGTGAGCTTCCCCCATCTTCGAGGATGAGCAGATCGTCGATAAAGTCCGCGCCGGCGAAGATGCCTTCGGCCCACGGCCGCGTGACGAGCGTGATGCGGGCGCGCGGTAACAGATGGCGTAGGTCGCGCAGGGCCGCGACGCTCATCACCGCGTCACCGACCCAGTTGACGCCGCGCACCGCGACGCGCTCGATGTGCTGTGGATCAATTCTTCGCACGCTGAACAAAAGACGCCGGCACGCATCCTCCGCCGCCTTTACAACAAACTCCTTAGTCCTTCTTCGACGCCGAGTTGAGGACGCCAGTCAAGTTCCTGCCTGACGAGAGAGAGGTCCGAGACATAGTTCATCGGCGTCGGGGCCGGGGCCTGTGCGGCCTCGTCGATCCGCGGCTTGAGTTCGATCATCCGGCCGACCGCTTCGACGATCTCGCGCAGGCTGACGGCGTTCTCGCGCCCACCGCCCAAATTATACAGCCCGCGCTCGATGTCAGAGTCAATGAACGCGCGGCACGCGCGCGAGAAATCGTCCACGTGCAGAATGTCGCGAACGGGGTAGCCCTGCGCCGGCAGCCTGAGCGTGTGGCCGCGCTTCACGGACTCGACATAGTGCGTCACGAATCCCGGCTCATTTCCCTCGGACGGGCGCGCATAAACGGACGACAGGCGGAAGATGCAGGCGCGTAAATTTCGCGTCGCCGCGTAGTAGTCAACGTAACGCTCGCCGATGAGCTTGGACCATTCGAGCGCCGACTGGCCGTTATAGTCGGTCGGGCAGCTTTCGGGCACTTCCGTGTAGCCGTCGGCGAAAGCGCCGTACACATCTTTCGTCGAAGCATAGATG